>JAACUG010000097.1 GCA_009993045.1 Cyanobacteria bacterium CG_2015-22_32_23 | reverse complement strand
AACTCAAAAATAAGAATTTAGATCCTTCGGCGGTAGGGCATATCGTGGAAGTAAAAATAAAATGCTTGTTGATTTGGTCTGACGGGGATTTTGAGAGTAATCTTGAAATCTAGTTAAGAGGATAAGAAACAAGAATCACCCATCATAATCTTTGATTTTATGGTGTGAGTGTCAATGACTAAAGTAGATAACTTACCAATTTGCTCTTTTCCGTTAATATCTAACTCACTATGACATAAAAAAACTTTTTCGGTGACTCTAGCTAATAAATCTTGTATAACTCTAGTAACTAATTCATTTTCAGTTAGTGTGTCAGAGACAATAGAGTGAGATTGCCACGATTTTAAAAATATTGATGATGCAAATAATTCACTGCTTTGACTCCAAAGATGACTTCCCACATCAAGCCAAAATTGCCAAGGATGATGACTGCGATATGAGCGATATTGATATACTGAAGCAATGGTAACAGCTTTTTTTGAACTTTGTTTTAAAAAGGGGATAACTTCCATTGGTAAAGGATTTGCGGTTATTGTACCTTTACGCAATAAAGTAACCAGTTTAGTCATCATATCATAATTATTTTGATTCCCTAGTCTTTGTTGTATTTGCCAAAAATGTTGCGCAGTTTCTCGAAATTCACGAAGAGTTTTTGATTGACTATAGTTTAAATCAGTAATATTAGCAAAGAAATGCTTTATAATGTCGTCAATGACTATTAATAGGTGATTTTGTCCGTTTTTTACGTTTATTTGAGTATTTTCAAGCCATTCTTTAATATTATTAAAAGATTCCAGACTTTGATGAGTTAATCTATCCCAACGAGGAAAAGATTCTATGGTTAATAATCGAGGAGATTTTGCATCGGGATAATAACAATAATCAGTTAATAAACCTGCACGAACTAAGTCTATCTTCTGCTGTGATAAAATAACTAACATTTCCGCTATCATGGCTTTGTCTATTAATTTACCATTGCCTTCATAAATTAGAGTTAAAAGAGTTAAAATACTGCGCACTGAAGTAGATGTAATTATGGGGCGTTGTTCATTTAATGGTTTAATTTCAATATCGTTACTGTTAAGAATATTCATAAGAGTATAACGGGCAATTTCATCTAAACCGGGTACTATAATTACAACTTCTTCTGGTTTAATTTTCCCTGAGTTGATGGATTCAATGATAAATTCAGCCATTTTTGTTAATAATTCTCCTCTTGAATTTGTCACGATACTTTCAATACCGATAATTTTCTTTGGAGTGAAGTTATTATTAAGTAAGTCAATGACTGATTTTTCTACTTTTATCCCTAAACTATCTATTTGATTAAGTAATAATGATTCTTGATGACAAAAATGAGATAACTCTTTCAAATATTCAGCATCAGCATTTAACCCTAAGCGAACTTTTCCAGTATTATTATAAGTAAAAGCTCCAAATAGGTTGTTTTTTAGAAAAAATTTGCCTAAGTCTCCAGCAATAGCAGGATAATCATCCACATCATCGCCGAAAATAGCATTATAATTATCCATTAAATAGGATTGATAATAAGTATTTGGTAATAAATAACGTCCATAAAGTTCATAAATTAAACCATAACTTAATAAACCTCTTTCTAGTGACCATTGTCGCCATGTTATAATTAATTTTCCTATTAAATCACTAATTTCTTGATTATTTGGTATATTTAGCACCATTGACTGATATAAACGATGACTAATTTCTTCGGGGGGAATTCCGCCAGATGCGGCTAACTGCATAAAATCCAAAATGCGTCTGACACAGGTATATTTATTGCCAAAAATACCGACTAATTCAGGAGTTAAAGATGTTTTCCATAACTGGGTAGCTAATTCTTGCTCTGTTTCAGGTCGTAACTTGAGAGGAATATGAGCTTTAATTCCTAATTCTTGAATAATTAAAGGATAAAAAAGAATAACATCTTCTATTATCACGGCAAAAGGAGTTTTAATTTTACCTGAATAATGATGAGGATTAATATTTAATAATGTATCTGTTAAAGTTTTTCTACCTTCTTCATTACTGCATAAAATTAACGGTTTTTTCAAAGAAGAAGATTTTTCTAACCAATGAGAAATAATTGAGGCTAAACGAGTAGTTTTTCCGCAACAACTATTACCGAATATCCAAATAGGTTGAGATTTAATAATTGACAAAGACTTAAATAATTGAAAATAGAAAATTAATCAGTTTCATCTAAATGTTCAGCAACAGAACGATATAATTCTAATACATGATGATCTAAAAGACGATAAAAAACTTTTCTACCTCTTTTTTGATAAGCCACTAAACGCATTACTTTTAAGGTTTTTAATTGATGAGAAACGGCGGATTCACTCATTTCTAAACTGGCGGCTAAATCACATACACATAACTCATTTTGTGCTAATATTGATAGGATTCTTAAACGGTTAGAATCTCCTAATAAACTAAAAAATTCTGCCATTCTTTGTGCTTTATCACGGGTTAAAATTTGAGTCTTACAAATTTCTATTAATTCTGTTTCAAGACAATGAGGAAGACAAGGAATTAAATTATTTTTCTCTTGAATCGGTTTAAGAGGATAAGAAACATTCATGAATTGCAATTAACTTAGATTTAGCTATGACTATTGTAACAGTGTTCTTCTCATATTTTTTTTTATTTATAAACGAGAGAGTTTCGACATTTATTTGTCATAGCATTGTGCAATATATGCGTTAATCATCGATAATAGAGTGTTGATTAATTGTTATATGTAAATTTATGTTAAGAGCTGGTATTGTCGGATTGCCAAATGTGGGCAAATCTACCTTATTTAATGCCGTAGTTGCCAATGCAAAAGCCACTGCTGCAAATTTTCCATTTTGTACTATCGAGCCAAATGTTGGCGTTGTAGCCGTGCCTGACGAACGTTTACAAGTATTAGCTGAAATTTCTAAATGTTATAAAATTGTACCTGCTACCATTGAGTTTGTGGATATTGCAGGGTTAGTCAAAGGCGCATCTAAAGGTGAAGGTTTAGGTAATCAATTTTTAGCTAATATTAGAGAAGTTGATGCCATTGTCCATGTGGTAAGATGTTTCGATGATGATGATATTATCCATGTTTCTGGCTCGGTTGATCCTATTCGAGATATTGAAGTCATTAATTTAGAGTTGGCTTTAGCCGATTTAACTCAAGTTGAGCGTAGAATTGATAGAGTTAGAAAACAAGCTAAAAATAATAAAGAAGCTGCCGAAGAATTGACGATTTTAGAGCGCATTTTACCGATTCTTAATGATGGTAAACCTGCAAGATTATTAGAATTGACTCCTGAAGAAGAAGTTATTATTAAACCTCTGGGATTATTAACCTCTAAACCTGTCATCTATGCTGCCAATGTCACCGATGAAGATTTAGCTACTGGTAACGAATGGGTTGAGCAAGTTAAACAATTTGTGGGTTCAGAAAATGCTAAAGTGGTGGTAGTCTCGGCACAAGTTGAATCTGAATTAGTAGATTTATCTCCCGAAGACAAAGCGGAATTTCTCGAATCTTTAGGAGTCACCGAAGGTGGTTTACAGTCTCTGATTAAGGCTACCTATGAGTTATTAGGGTTGCGTACTTATATTACCACAGGAGAAGTAGAAACTAGAGCATGGACTATTATCGCAGGAATGAAAGCACCTCAAGCGGCAGGGGTAATTCATACTGATTTTGAAAGAGGTTTTATTCGCGCAGAAACTATCGGTTATGATGATTTAGTGAAAGCTGGTAGTATAAGTGCCGCTAAAGAGTTAGGTTTAGTTAGATCTGAAGGAAAAGAGTATATTGTAAAAGAGGGGGATGTTATGGTATTTAGGTTTAATGTTTAGTTGATATAGCAATCTTCACTTATCGCTTTTAGAGATTCATCAATGATTTAAAAATTGTTATACTTGACAGTTGACAGTGATAAAAATTGATATTTTTTCCTCAATTTAAGGTGTTATTAACAGAATAATAGTGCTTAATTTACTATGGTTGATTTTTTTAATATTGGTATTAGGATCAATTTTTTACTATCTTTATAGTATCTATTCTGCTCAAAAATTTTTTCTTTTTAAGGATAATATTAAATGGGATTTTTACCCTCCTATTTCTATTTTAAAACCTTTATACGGTTTAGAAGTTAATATAGTAGAAAATTTAACCTCTTTTATTCAACAGAATTATCCTAGCTATCAAATTATTTTTTGTGTTAGAGAAAAAGATGATCCTGTGATTAATATTGTTAATAATTTAATCGATAATTTTCCTAATTATGACTTAAAATTAGTAGTAAATAATCGTCTTATTGGTTATAACTATAAAGTTAGTAATTTAGCTAATGGTTTGGAATTTTGTGATTATGATTTAATCTTAATTGCTGATAGTGACATACAAGTAAAACCCGATTATTTAGCTACAATAATTAAACCTTTTCAAGATGAGAAAGTAGGAATAGTTACTTGTCTCTATCAATCACTGGGTAATAGTTTAGTCTCCATTATCGAATCTATTGGTATTTGCTGTGATTTTATTCCTAGTGTCTTAACGGCTAGACAATTAGAAGGGGTAAAATTTGCTTTTGGTTCAACAATTTTAATCAGAAAAAAAGTATTAGAAAGATTAGGTAATTTTGAAACTATAGCTAATAGTTTAGCCGATGATTTTTTATTAGGAAATTTAACAACAACATTAGGCTATGAAGTTATTTTATCTAATTATATCGTTACTCATAATATTGAGGAAGAAACTTTTAATAATTATTTTCTTAGACAAATTCGCTGGTTTAGGTGTATCAAAATTCAAAGATTTAAGGGCTATTTAGGTATGATATTTACTCAAGGTCTCATTAATAGTATAATTTTTATGGTGATGAGTAAATTCTCTCTCTTAAGTTTATTATTGTTACTAATTACTTTTTCCTTAAGACTTATTTTAGGGTATTTAGTAGGAGTTAAATATCTAAAAAATGAAACTTGTACTCAATATTTAGGGTTGGTTTTTTTTGTGGATATTATCCGTTTTTTCATCTGGTTAATTGGTTTATTTGGCAATAAAATTCAATGGAAAGATAATCACTTTATTTTAGATAAAAATGGTCAAATCTCCGAAAGTCTAAAATCAAAGTCAAATAAATAATTTAGGCTCTTCTACAGTAGTTATAGTAAATTCAAATAAATAAACGTTATAAACTCGGCACTATTAAAGATTATAAGAATTAACAATTAAATTTGTGATAGATTCATCGTTTATATTTCTCGTTAAACCTGAAATCTGACATCTTTTTCAAGGAATAATTTATCCCGAATAGAAGTAACAGAGCCATAATTAATTTTTCAATTCTCTTTACTTTTTCATGTTATAATGTGCATTAGCTAAAACCCTTTTTTCTTTATCTTGCCATTAAGTTAAAAACTCTGACCATCTTAAAACTTTAAAAATTGCTAAAAAGTACAGGTTTGAGAAGAATGTAAAAAAGAGGTTAAGTCAAAAAATGCCATCACAGGAGTGGGTTTATCCCGCTTTTTTTATTGCTGTTTATTGTTTTTTCTACCTATGATTCATCCTTTAATTGCTACTATCACAGAAATTGCGCAACCTATTGCTCAACAGTTACAGCTAGAAATAGTTAACTTAGTTTTTCAAACCAATAAAAATCCTCCTTTATTACGGGTTGATATTCGTCATATTTCTGGTGATACCAGTTTAGAAATTTGTGAAAAAATGAGTCGGTTATTAGAAGAAACTCTCGACGCTAAAGATGTTATTCCTTCGGCTTATATGTTAGAAATTTCTAGCCCGGGTATTGGTGAAAACTTAACCACTGATAGAGAATTTATTAGTTTTAAAGGTTTTCCCGTCATGGTAGAAACGAATACTGAGTATAAAAAACATACCCTTTGGCAAGGTAATCTCCAAGGTAGAGACGAAAAAGCAATCCATATCAACTGTAAAGGCAAAATGGTGGCTATTCCCAGAGAGATTGTCACTAAAGTACAACTTGAAAATAAAAGCGAATAAATAATTATAAATCCTTATGAGTATAGTAAAATTACCCGGTTTAAAGATGCTGATTGAAGAAATCAGTAAAAGCAATAATTTACCTGAAAATTTAGTTAAAGAAGCCTTAAGAGAAGCATTATTTAAGGGTTATGAGCGTTTTCGCCGAGCGAAACAAGCTACAACTAATCAAACTTTTCCTGATGACTATTTTGATAATTTTAGACTAGAACTTGACGTAGAAGAAGAAGGATTCCGAGTTTTAGCTCTTAAAATGGTAACTGATTCGGTGGAAGATATAGATCATCAAATTGCGTTAGGAGAAGTTCGAGAGTTTAACGAAGAAGTACAATCTGGCAATGAAGTTTTAGTGGATGTAACTCCTGAGCAGAAAGACTTTGGACGTATGGCTGCCATGCAAACCAAGCAGGTATTACAACAAAAACTAAAAGATTTACAAAGAGGGATTATTCAATCAGAATTTAAGGAATTAGAAGGTACTGTTTTACCAGCTAAAGTTCTTCGTTTTGAACGGCAATCTGTAATTATGACCCTTCAAAGTGCTTACGGACGACCTGAAGTGGAAGCCGAATTACCTCATCATGAGCAAATAGCTAGTGATAATTACCGTGCTAACGCTTCTTTTAAGGTTTATCTGAAAAAAGTTCGAGAAGGCTCTCAAAGAGGCCCTCAATTATTAGTTTCTCGTGCTGACGCTGGTTTAGTGGTATATTTATTCGATAATGAAGTACCAGAATTTGAAGAAGGTATTGTCAGAATTGTAGCCATCGCTAGAGAAGCAAACCCCAATAATCGCTCTATCAATGCACGAACCAAAATTGCTGTAGATACCTTAGACAGAGATATTGATCCTGTAGGAGCTTGTATTGGTGCTAGAGGATCTCGTATTCAAGCGGTAGTCAATGAATTAAAAGGGGAAAAAATAGACGTAATTCGTTGGTCTCCTGATCCTGCTACTTATATTGCTAATTCATTAAGTCCAGCTCAAATTGATTTGGTAAAATTAACTAATGCGGAAGAAAGACAATCTTTAGTAGTTGTACCAGATAATCAACTTAGTTTAGCTATCGGTAAAGAAGGACAAAATGTTCGTCTAGCTGCACGTCTAACGGGATGGAAAATTGACATCAAATCAAAATCAAAATATGCTGAGGAAGAATAAGAATCATAGACGTTGCATCAGTTGTAATCGTATCGCTGATCGTCAACAGTTTTGGCGTATTATTAGAAATTATCCAGAGCATCAAATAACTTTAGATAATGGTATGGGAAGATCTGCTTACATTTGCCCCCAAGCACAATGTCTAAATTTAGCCCAGAAGAAAAAACGTTTATCAAGGGTGTTGAAGGCTCAAATTCCCCCAGAAATTTACCAACAACTTTGGCAAAGACTCACAGATTAACCAAAAAGAGGATTGAAAAATTATTAAAATCATTCCTCTCCCATGGAAAAAAAATAGAGCAGACAATTAAGCCTACCCTATCATGAATTTTAGATTAAATGATTAATCTTAGAAACGAGTTGCATTAGGTTTGTGAACGATGAAACTCACAGTTTGACACTGTCTGAGGTTATCAAAAGCGATAACACGAATGTAAGAATCAGAATATTGTGCTTTACATTCACGAACTTCGTTTAATACTTCTTGGGGAGAGACAGCATTAAATAAAGGTAATTTCCATAAAGTCCAGTGGTGATCAGTAGGTAAAGGATCTTTTTCAAATTCGATGGCAGGAATAAATCCTTGATCTAATAAGTACTGAACTTGTTTAACGATTTGTTGATCTGTTAAAGGGGGTAAATAAGATAGAGTTTCGTAACGGCGCTCTTTTGGTAAAGTTTGCATCTTTTATTCTTCCTTGTTTTCTGATTGATTAGATTTGAAGTTTGTTTCATCTACAGGAGATGACATTAATGAAGAAGATTGAGTTTGAGTTAAACGCTCTAAAAGATGACGACGATGTTCCATATTAGATTGATTAATGTTTGTTTTCACCATTTCAGGCAGAAACTCTAATACTTGCTCGGCTAGATCTTCTCTTACTGTAAGAATCCTTAATACTAACTCTTTATTTTCCTTTATCAATTCGCTGATATAGGTGTCACTATCCTGAACTTTTTTTTGATCGCTATAATCACTAAGCCAAATAGCTTGTCCAGGGTTAGTTTCTGAGAGTTGTTCAATAATGACTCTTACTGCTTGATAAGTGAGATAACTTTGCAGAACCTTTGCCGTATCCTTAACGACTTGTTTATAAGTCATAAATTTTAGTAAAGATCAGTTTTCCGTAATAAGTACAATTGCCAAGTAACTTTATTATTCTCTTTATGTGAAGAATTTTTGTTCATTAATGACTATTAATACTTATTTTTTCTGATTTTTGTACAGGCGTAATATATTACGCCCCTACTGACTACTGAATTTTAGAGAGTATCAACGGTGTCAAACTCAAACTTGATTTCTTTCCATAGTTCACAAGCTGCAGCTAATTCAGGACTCCAACGACAAGCCTCACGGAGAACGTCATTACCTTCACGAGCTAATGAACGACCTTCGTTACGAGCTTGAACACAGGCTTCTAAAGCTACACGGTTAGCGGTTGCACCCGGTGCGTTACCCCAAGGATGTCCTAAAGTACCACCACCGAACTGTAAACAAGAATCATCACCAAAGATTTCTACCAATGCGGGCATATGCCATACATGGATACCACCAGAAGCTACAGGCATTACACCGGGTAAAGAAGCATAATCTTGGGTAAAGAATACACCACGAGAACGATCTTCTTCAACGTAATCTTCACGCATTAAGTCCACGAAACCTAAAGTTACCGCGCGATCGCCTTCTAATTTACCAACAACAGTACCAGAGTGTAAATGATCACCACCAGAGAGACGGAGACATTTAGCTAAAACTCTGAAGTGGATACCGTGATTTTTTTGACGGTCAACTACAGCGTGCATTGCGCGGTGAATGTGGAGTAATAAACCATTTTCACGACACCATTTTGCAAGAGTAGTGTTAGCAGTAAAACCACCAGTAAAGAAGTCGTGCATAATGATAGGAGTACCGATTTCTTTAGCGAATTCAGCACGTTTCATCATTTCTTCACAAGTACCTGCGGTTACGTTGAGGTAGTGACCTTTCATTTCATTGGTTTCAGCTTGTGCTTTGGAGATAGCTTCTTGTACAAATAAGAAACGATCACGCCAACGCATGAAAGGTTGAGAGTTGATGTTTTCGTCATCTTTGGTGAAGTCTAAACCACCACGAAGACACTCATAAACTGCACGACCGTAGTTTTTAGCGGATAAACCTAATTTTGGTTTAATGGTACAACCTAAGAGAGGACGACCGTATTTATTTAATAAGTCACGCTCAACAGTAATACCGTGAGGAGGTCCTTGGTAAGTTTTGATTAAAGCAACAGGGAAACGGATGTCTTCTAAACGTAATGCACGAAGAGCTTTAAAACCGAATACGTTACCAACTAAAGAAGTTAAAACGTTAGTAATAGAACCTTCTTCAAATAAATCTAAAGGATAAGCAACAAATACGAAATATTGATTATCTTCACCTTGTACGGGTTCAACGTTGTAACAACGACCTTTATAACGATCTAAATCTGTTAAACCATCAGTCCATACAGTAGTCCAAGTACCAGTAGAAGACTCAGCTGCTACTGCTGCCGCACATTCTTCAGGGGGAACTCCGGGTTGGGGAGTCATTCTGAAACAGGCTAATAAGTCAGTATCTTTAGGGGTGTAATCAGGGGTGTAATAAGTCAGGCGGTAATCCTGTACACCAGCTTTAAATCCATTTTTGGATCCAGCTTGTACCATTTGTCGTTTCCTCCAAATATATAATTTTTCTTTATAGCTTTATTTTTGATAACTTCTTTAATTTGAAGTTAATTTTAAGGCTTTTAGTTTTCTAAAATTAATATTATCATGAAGGGGATCATCTTCTGCGCAAGTTTTTATTTTTTTTCTCTTATTTTATATTATTATTTTTTCTGATTTTTATTAACTTAACTAATGTTATTTTCCTGAGTTGATAACTATTTAAAGGGTATAAAGACTAACTTATTTTTTTGATAACAATCCTTAATACCATTAAAACGTTATTTTATACATATTACTTTACATATTAAAAGATAAAGAATTTTTAAATTATTAGACTAATTAAATATACTTATATTAGTTAAAAATTAATGCTTAAATAGATAATGTAGAACATGGCAATAATGTCAAATAGATCGTCAATTTAAGACTAAGTTTAATTTATAAAGGTATTTCTTCCTCTTCTTGCCAATCTTCCTGATTCCAGTCGATAGCTTCTGAGTCGTATTCACCATTTTGATGAGGTAAATTATCTTCTTGTAACCATTCTTGCCAATCTTCCTCCACTTCTAAGCTAGGAGAAACAGCTTGAGTGTCGGAATTAATGACGACTTCTTGAGGAGAAATTTCGTCTTCCATAGGCATTTCATCCATAAAATCATCCCAGTTTTCCTCTTCCTCATTTTCTTCTTTCTCTTCATCGGAGAAAATATTTTCTTCTTCCACAATATCTGTTGATATATCTATTATTTCTACTGAGTTGAGATTTTCTTCTACGGGATTTTCTATTTCATTGTCAATGTCATCAATCCAATTTTCAGAAATATCCGCTTCTATTTCCTGTTTATTCTCATCTGAAGGAGTATCAAATTCAAAATCAGCAAAATCATCTTCTAAATTGTCTTCAGCTTCATTCTCAATATAATTTGTTTCTTCTTCTGAGGAGTTTTCTTCTTTTGATAATGATGATAATTCCTTACTAAAAGTACTTAAATCAAGAGAATTTCCGCCAATTATTTGTAAGATTTGAACTAAAGTTTCTCTATTTTTATCCCAAGTTTCGTAGGCTTTTTCTACTTGTTGCTGATGAAATTGAAATACTTGATCTTCTTGAGAAAGTAAACTAAGATTATTGGTTTTAGTAGTTATTCCTCTAATTAAATTTATTTTTGTTTCTATATTCGATAGTTTATCTTTAGTTTTCGCTGAGGTATTTAACTTCAATTTTAAACTGTTACTTAAGGCTATTAATAAAATTTGTTTTAATTTTTTTTTCTTTAATAGCTCTTTTATTTCTTCATAATTATTCATTAGCTTACTCCCTAATTTTATGATTTAATTTATATATTTTATTTAATAATTATAACTAAGATAATTTATCGGCATTTTCTTGTAAAAGAGTAAACATTTTCTGTAAACTCTGAACATTTTGTAAAATTCTTTTGTGAGATTTTTCTACTTCTTGAAAATGATTATTTTGTATTTGTTTAACATTCTGAGAATCTCCTAACTCATGATCTATTTCGTTTTGTAATAAATCTATCAAGCTACGACAAGATACTATCTGATTATGATTTTCTTCGTTATTGACAGTGGTTACTATTTCTAACTTCATCGCTTCTGACATGGCGATCGCCATAGCCTCTTCAATGTCACCACTTCTAATTTTTGCTTTAACTTCTTCAATTTTACTCATGAATAAATAACCTCAAATTTTTGCTTTCAATTAGCTTAACTTAAATTATCAATAAAAATTTACCAAAAATCAGTAATCTGATAATGCAAATCAGCTAACATAACTCGTAACAAAGGTAAACTCAAACCGATAACATTACTATGACAACCGACAATTTTCTCAACAAATAAACCTCCTTTACCCTCTAAAGCAAAATTACCAGCACATTTGAGAGGTTCTCCTGTAGCTACATAAAATTCAATTTCCGAGTCATTAAGATAAGCAAAAAAGACTTCTGTAATGCCACATTGAATAACTTTTTCTTGAGTGTCAGTATTAATTAAAGCATGACCTGTATATAATTTTCCGACTTTACCTCGCATTTGTTGCCAACGAGTTATAGCAACCTTGGGGTTATCAGGTTTACCATAAATTTCTCCTTCTACTTCTAAAACAGAATCACATCCTAAAACTAAAGAAGAAGGAAAAACATTAGCCACAATTTCTGCTTTTTTAAAAGCTAAAGTATTGACTAAATCAGGAATATGAGTTAAATTAACGGAAGATTCATCAAAATTGCTATGGGAAACAATAGGTTCGATACCAACCATTCTCAATAGTTTTAACCTTGCCACGGAAGCAGAAGCGAGAACAAATTTAGTCATAAAATGATTTCTAACAGTTAGGAAAAAAGTCGATATTAATTTGATTAAGATAGTGAAAAAGATTTGGTAACAGTTTTAAATAAATCTTCCACTTTTTGCCAACGAGATTCAGTGGTAGAAATATTAAAAGTATAGAGTTTGCCGTTTTTGGTAGTGACACTAGCTAAATTATGACGATATTGATTATCAGATAATTTAACTCTATATTCCAATAAATAATAGTCTTGAAGCTTTTGTTGTCTTTTTTCGGCGGAAACTAATTCCGTTTCTCTTTGATGATTAGAATTTTCGTTAACCATTGTCATAAAACGATAACCAACGTCCGTAGGAGTGCCTAAATCTGCTAAGTTTTTATTAGGGTCAACTTTACTGATAATAACACTTAAATTTTCGCTAGGTTCAATAAAATCTCGATAAACAATATCAATACCTTCTGTTACGGTTTTTACATCCACTGACATCCAACCGTTAGGATATAAAAATTGATAACCGTCATTAATATCAACGTAACTTTGTAAACCACTAAGTGCAGATGAACAAGAAGAAAGGGTAAAGGTTATGATAACTAAGACAATAGAGATAAAAGACTTTAACATATTCAATCAAAAAATTCGTTTACTTGGTCATTATCCCACGAATATAAGTCTGTGATGAGGAAAATTTTTCCTGTTTAACTCAGATCTTGCACCTCGTTAAAAATTAACTGGTGAAGTTAGGGCAAAGGGCAAAGGGCAAAGGGCAAAGGGCAAAGGGCAAAGGGCAAAGGGATTAAAATTGACTCAAACTATACTAAAATTGATTTTTTGACTTTTGGTTATTAAGTATTTTTGATCTAATGCAAGATCTCAGTTAGAAATAAAATTATTAAGACATAAAAGTAATTAATCATCCTCGATTACTCAAGAGGTGGAATAATTGTGGTTAAAAAATTTTACAGTTTCACATGGTGGTTATAATATTTGTTTTATTTAATTTTTAATAAATTCAATGCAAAGAAGACAATTTTTAACCAATGCAGGAATTAGTGCGGTAACTTCTGCGACTTTAGTTTCTTGTCAAAGTCAAGATAAATCTAGTGTTACAGCTAATAGTCTTCCTGAAATTAAGTGGCGTATGGTGACGAGTTGGCCTAAATCCTTAGATACTATTTTTGGTGGAGCACAATTAGTTTGCGATCGCCTAAAAGAAATGAGTGGCGGAAAATTCACCATAACCCCTTATGCGGCGGGGGAAATTGTACCCGGATTAGAAGTTTTAGATACGGTACAAAATGGGACAGTGGAATGTGGACATACCGCAAGTTATTATTACATAGGAAAAAATCCTGTTTTAGCCTTTGCAACATCTGTACCTTTTGGGCTGACAGCAGAACAACAAAACGCATGGTTATATCATGGAGGTGGTTTAGAAGCCATGCAAAAAGTATATAGTGAGTTTAATATTATCAATTTTCCGGCAGGTAACACTGGGGCACAAATGGGAGGATGGTTTAAAAAAGAAATCAAGTCTTTAGGAGATTTAAAAGGCTTAAAAATGAGGATACCAGGATTAGGCGGTGAAGTAATGGCAAAATTAGGGGTTAACGTACAAGTTTTGCCAGGGGGTGAAATTTTCTTAGCACTTGATCGAGGTGCTATAGATGCGGCAGAATGGGTAGGTCCTTATGATGATGAAAAATTAGGTTTAAATAAAGCAGCACAATACTATTATTATCCTGGATGGTGGGAACCTGGACCAACTTTAGATGTTTTAGTGAATAAATCCGCTTGGGAAAAATTACCTTTAGAATATCAAAGTATGTTTATGGCGGCGGCAAAAGAAGCCAATGTAAATATGTTGTCACAATATAATTTTCTTAATCAACAATCTCTAGCAACTCTTATCACTGGGGGAACAAAATTAGTTGTTTATCCTCAAGATATAATCACCGAAGCACAAAAAATTGCGACGGCTATTTATGATGATAATTCCACTAAAGATCCTAATTTTAAAGCTATTTATGAACAATGGAAAACCTTTAAAAAAGGTATTATTAAATGGAATACTATCAATGAATTAAGTTACGCTAATTTTATGGCGAGTAGTTCATAATTGACCATTTAATTATATATTTTGATGATTCTACTATGTTCTAATTTCCATAGCAATAAATTTTAAATTAATTTATATTATTATAAAGCTATATAGTTAATTAAAACAAAAAAATGGTCATAGAATCAAGTTGGATTAATGGTTTAATTGGTGGTATTTTAATCGGTGTTAGTGCCACAATTTTACTTGCTTTTAATGGGCGTATTGCAGGAATTAGTGGCATGATTAATGGCGTTTTAGAGTTTTCTTCTGGAGGAAGTTGGCGGATTCTTTTTCTGGGTGGAATGTTAATGGGGGGTTTTATCTACGAATATTTATTACCTTTGCCTAATACTCCTTCTGGAGATTTTAATTTATTTCTTCTGATTCTCGGTGGTTTTTTAGTGGGTTTTGGGACAAGAATGGGAAACGGTTGTACTAGCGGTCATGGAGTTTGTGGTTTAGGTAGATTGTCTGTGCGATCGCTTACAGCAGTAGTGAGTTTTTTAGCATCGGGAATGATAACAGTATTTATAATGAAACATATTTATTAGATAAAAAAATGACCAGTAAACAGAATTTAATGGCTTTAATTAGTGGTTTATTATTCGGCTTAGGATTAGCAATATCTCAAATGATTGATAGAGAAAGAGTCATTGGTTTCCTTGATGTCACAGGAAATTGGGATGCAACTTTAATATTTGTTTTAGGTGGTGCGGTAGGAATAACAATAATTACTTTTCGGTTTATTTTACCTTTAAAAAATCCTTTTTTTGATACCAAATTTTATTTACCCACTAGCAAAGATATTGATATACGTTTGATATTAGGTGCAGTTATTTTTGGTATCGGTTGGGGTATCTCTGGTTATTGTCCAGGTCCTGCTGTTACTTCTTTGGTACAATTTAATCTTAGTCCAATAGTCTTTATTTTAGCTTTTATTGGTGGTTCTTTCGCTTATAAATCTATAGATTAACATTATAATGTTACCTTCAAAATACTTAAAGGATCATAACCTAATTGCAGTGCAATCCTTTCTTTGGCTAAAATGCGATATTCCCAAAAATGTTCCCCCGTCAAGCATAAAACCAAATACATAACTAAAACTTGAGGTTTTTTCCATAAAATTGTACCTAATTGTTGCCAAAATTGTCCTCGAATTTCCCGACGACAAATGCCTTGATGCCAAATTAAGTTACTGATGACTCGTAATCCTACATTTAAAGGTAATTTTTTTGTTTGTTGCCAACCAGTTTTGACATTAATATTGAGACATTGTTGAAAACAGCGATGAAGATAAGTAGTTGGTTCGTATAACATCCAAAATCCTTCAACATATTCTTTAGCAATTTCAGCAATAGCTCTTGTCGGAATAAAATTCATCAAGGCATTTTGATCTCCCATTGCCGTGTTACTCATATTTTCAATTAAACGGTTTTCCTCTTGCAATCTTGTCCAAAGTGCTGTATTTGGCAAGGCTTGAAGAATACCTAACATGGGTTGTGGGATATTCGTTTCTGCTATCTCCATAGCACGATCATAAGACCAAAAAGATTGCGGAAATTGAGGATAAAGCAATAATGCTTTCATAGTAAAACTCCCACAAAAAAGTGTTTAATAAGTTGATGAAAAAATAATTTAAAATGTGATATTTGTTGAGAGATACTATAAATTTTTTAGTCGTGTAAATATTCTTAATTTATTTGAAAAAGTTTCTTAAATAGTCAAGTAATTCTAGTTTTAAGTAAAATATTAATTCTCTCAAGTTTAAAGTCATAAAATATTTTGAAAACGTTTTTTTTAAATTTTAAAATTAGCTTATTCCCCTTTTATTGTAATCTTAAACATTTTTTTATCTGTACGGTATAGTACGCTTTTCTTCCAAAATAAATTCTCATAGCTTTATTTATATAGCTTAGAGAAAATCTTAAAATAATATGTTGTTTTTAAAATAAAATCTAATTATTAACTTTTACAGCTAATTATGATGAATAATTCTCGATTTTGGCAAAAAATACAGCCTTATTTATTTTTACTTCCTGCTTCAATAGTTTTATCGATAATTGTTTTTTTTCCTGCCATACAAGCCTTTTCTCTAAGTTTTACCCGTTTTGAATATGATTTAACTCAAACCCCTGAATGGGTGGGATTAGAGAATTTTGAAAGATTATTTCAAGATAAATTATTCCGCCAAACCGTGATTAATACTTTTATTTATTTAATGGGAGTTGTACCACCTTTAGTTATTTTATCTCTGTTTTTAGCCATTTTAGTTAACCAAAAATTTAAAGCTATTAACTGGTTTCGCACAGCTTACTATACACCTGTAGTAATTTCAATGGTGGTAGCAGGATTAGCATGGAGAGCGATTTACTTATCAAATGGTATTTTAAACCAATTTTTCTTTAGTCTTGGTTTTAAGCAAGGAATTCCTTGGCTAACCAGTGCTGATTGGGCAATATGGAGTCTGATGATTGTTACAATTTGGAAAGGCTTAGGGTATTACATGGTTATTTATTTAGCAGGATTACAAGGCATTTCCCCTGAATTGTACGAAGCAGCCGCCATTGACGGTTCTGATGGTTGGAAAAAACACTTAGATATTACAATACCTTTAATGAAACCTTATATCTTTCTTGTAGCGGTTATTTCTGCTCTTAGTGCGACAAAAGTTTTTGAAGAAATTTATCTTTTAACTCAAGGAGGCCCTCAAAATGCTACAAAAACCGTTGTATTTTATCTTTATGAAAAGGCTTTTAAAGAACTGGATATAAGTTATGCTTCCACTATGGGTTTAGTATTATTTGTCTTTATCTTAATATTATCTATCGCTAATTTATCTTTATCTCGTAAAGTGTAGAATAATAATAGATATTTCAAATTATCCTTATTAATTGACTATTTACATTCATTTAATCAATAAAATTTATCCTTTATTCAAGTATATTTTTTCTTATGAATAATACTCTTCTTACTCCCATTAAATCCTCAGAAATTCGACCTGCGATCGCAAAATTACAAACGCAATTAGTTCATTGGAGAAGAAAATTACATCAGTATCCCGAATTAGGTTTTAAAGAAGTTTTAACTGCTGATTTTATTGCCGAAAAATTAAATGATTGGGGTATTGAATATCAAACTTCCATAGCAAAAACAGGCATTGTTGCCACTATCAAAAGTCATCATCAAGGAAAAGTCTTAGCTATTCGTGCGGATATGGATGCTTTACCTATTCAAGAAGAAAATGAAGTATCTTATTGTTCAAAACATGACGGATTGATGCACGCCTGTGGTCATGATGGACATACAGCGATCGCTTTAGGTATAGCGTATTATTTAGCACATAATAGAGATAAATTTCAAGGGATAGTCAAAATTATATTTCAACCAGCGGAAGAAGGGCCAGGTGGTGCAAAACCCATAATAGAAGCAGGAGTGTTACAAAATCCAGAGGTAGATGCAATCATCGGGTTACATCTATGGAATAACTTACCTTTAGGCACAATAGGAGTAAGAGAAGGTGCATTGATGGCGGCGGTAGAATGTTTTAAGTGTGAAATATTAGGTAAAGGTGGCCATGGGGCAATACCAAATCAAACTATTGACTCTATTGTGGTAGGATCTCACATAGTAAACGCTTTACAAACTATCGTCTCTCGGAATATTTCTCCCATAGATTCGGCGGTGGTTACTGTGGGAACATTTCATAGTGGTACTGCATTAAACGTCATTGCTGATACAGCTAAAATAAGCGGTACAGTACGTTACTTTAATCCTACTTTAGAAAAATATATCGGTGAAAGAATTGAGGCTATTATCAGTGGAATTTGTCAAAGTCACGGTGCAAAATATAAACTAGATTACTGGCAACTTTATCCCCCCGTTATCAATCATCCTCGTATCACACAATTAGTGAAATCCGTCGCTTTAGAAATAGTCGAAACTCCTTTAGGAGTCGTGCCAGAATGTCAGACAATGGGAGGAGAAGATATGTCGTTTTTCTTACAAGAAATACCCGGATGTTATTTTTTCCTAGGTTCAGCTAATGCCCAAAAAGGTTTAGACTATCCTCATCATCATCCTCGTTTTGACTTTGATGAGACTGCTTTAAGTTTAGGAGTAGAAATATTTGCCCGTTGTGTAGAAAAATTTACTAACTTTTAAACATATGAGAAAAAGAAAATTAATTCTTCCTTTTAACCATAGTTTTATCAAAAATTAATACACAACAAAAAGTAATTACTGTTTAAAAAAACTGTTAGCAATTTTAACAATTTCTTTCGCCAAGTCAAAATCTTTTTGAGTAATTCCTCCAGCGTCATGGGTACTTAGATGAATAGTAACTTTATTGTAAGATATTTCAATATCAGGATGATGTCCAGCTTTTTCCGCAGGTATAACTAACTTATTGACAAATTCTATGGCTTGAATAAAGTCTTTAAATTTATAAGTTTTACTTATAGCTTGTCCGCTAGTTATCCAATCAGGAAAGTTAACTAATTTTTGTCTAATTTCTAATTCATTTAAAACCATAATTTTCTCACTTTTGATATTATTTGTTTCTATGATAACAGGAGGTACATTTTGTATAAACATTTTATAAATTAATAATAATTTTAGCTAGTAGGTTGATAAATTTTACTGATACAATGATCATAGTTAATATTGATAACTAAATCCGTTATTTCAGGGTTTTTTGTAAGAGGTTTAATATAAATATCGGGATGTAATGCTTTCCAAAAATAATGTACAAATTGCTCAATTTCTTTGTCATTCATCCCTGTTTTTCCTTCCTTAATCATTTTATGTTCAGCTTTTTTTCGCCATTGTAAACTATATTTATAATCTTCGGGATTTAGTATAATTAAGTAATCTAATTTTTCCCACAACGGTATATATTCTTTTAATCTTTCGTTACAATCTAGCGCAAATTGCTTATCTTCTTTCGTCACAATGGGATAAGGTGGCTTTATAAATGCTTTTTCTGTCACTGGCTTTACTCCCACAAACCAACCTTCAAAAATAATCATTTCTCCTTGAGTTACTATTTCTGAGTTATATATACAATCACCACAACCATGATAAAGAGACTTATCAAAGCGTGGCATGGCAACAGGATATTGACGTTGTTGAAGTTGATTTAAAATTTTGATACCTAATTGTAAGTTATGAGTAATCGGAGGGCCACGCCAAATTAAACGACAATCTATTTCAAGGAGTTTTTGTCTTTCATGATAAGTTTTATATAAATCATCTAAAGAAAATCCTACACTAGACAAGTTTAAGTGTTGCCAAATAAGAGGTAATATTTTTGTTAAAGTGGTTTTTCCTGTACCTTGTCCGCCTAAAATACCTATAGTTAAAGGGTGAGATTGTTGACTTTTTTTATCTGCTAATTCTAAAGCTAAAGGAAGCCAAAAATGCCACAGATTGTGAAGATTATTAGTTTTATTTGTAAGTTTTAATTGATTAAATAATAGATTTATTTTAGGATATAATAACGGTAAAATGTCAAGTTTTTTCTGTAATAAGTTACAATTATTTTTAAATACTAAAGGATATTTATTATTCTGGTTATCATCTTTTAATACTTGTAATTGTGATGATGATAATTGATTTTTTTCTATCCATTCAAATAATAGATTAATAACTAATGATTCCATAGATTTTAATGATTAATTATCTCCCCTATTTTTTTGAGTAATAAACTAGGTTGTAATGGTTTAAGCAAAAATTCATCAATGCCTGATGTCGATAAATTTTCCCATTCATTGCCGTTAATTTCTTCTTGGATTACAATTAAATGTAAATTATTATTAGCCTCAGATTTTAAGTTTTTAGAAATCTCTAAAGATATTTTTTGATTTTGTTCTAAAATAACAATTATAGGATTAATTAACTTGATTCTATTAATAGCTTCGTGTATATCTACTAACCAAATAACTTGATAATCAGCAGCCGTTAATAATTCACATAAAAAAGTACCTATCTCATCATCATCACAAATAATCACAATAGTTTTATTAATTTTAAAATCGACAATTTCTTTTTGATTTGTTAGAGGTTTTAAATTATTTTTAGTCTCAGAATTAGGCAAAAATACCGTAAAAATAGAGCCTTTTCCCACAATAGATTGAACTTCAATTAAACCTCCATGTAACTCCACTAAATGCTTAGTTAAAGCTAATCCTAAACCTGTACCTGAATGAGTACGAGTACGATAATTTTCTAATTGTTGAAACTTAGTAAATAAGAGAGAAATTTGCTCTTTATTAATGCCAATTCCTGTATCTTCTATTTGAAAAATTGCTTGATTTTTATTCCTACTTATAGTAATTATTACTTCTCCTCCTGAAGGAGTAAATTTTATGGCATTATCTACCAGATTTAATAGTATTTGATATAGTCTTTCTCCATCAGCAAAAAAATTGTCTAAATCAGAATTTACTAGATTATTTAACTTGATACTTATTCCTTTATTTCTAGCAATTTCTAAAGCAGATAAATAAATCATTTTACTAACATTTTCTAAGGAAATTTGTTCAATATAAAGGAGAGATTTTCCTGCTTCAATATCAGCGAAATCTAAAATATTATTGATTAAATTTAATAATTTTCTACCACTATCTTGTATAATATTTAAATATCGAATTTGTTGCTCATTAGATAAGCTATTTTTCATGGTATCTTTAGACCAATGAAGTAATGTTCCTGATAGTCCGATAACACAAGTTAAAGGTGTTCTTAATTCATGACTAATACTACCTAAAAATTCTGTTTTTGATTGATTAGCTATTTGTGCAACGATTAAAGCATCTTGTAATTGTTTCGCTTTTGTTTCTATTTGTTGTTCTAATAATTTCTTTTGTTGTTCTAATTTTTGACAAGAATTATATTGATAAATTGCTACTGCTAAATACTCGGAAATATTTTTAAGAAAATTAACTTCATTGCTTTTCCATTTTCTCACATTAAAACATTGATGGGCGATTAATAAACCCCATAATTCATTTTTTACAATAATTGGTATGGCAATTTTAGCTTTTACGCCTAACTTTTCCATGACTTCTTTTAAACAACTATTAAGATTAGAATTATTAACATCTTCTATGGCTAAATGAAATCCATTAAGATATTTTTCTTCACAATTTTGTATGTTTTTAAAACAACTTTCTTCTTGAAAATTTAACAAAGAAGGAATAATTTGATTCGCTTTTGCTTCATAAGTTACCGTATCGATAAACTGAGTTTCTTCTGAAAATTCTTGTTGAATTGGCACTTTTATTTGGTATATTAAAAGACGATCTATTTCTAATAGTGTTTGTACTTGTTCAATGGTCATTTTAATAATAATTAATAAATCCACGTCCTGCTGTATTTGTTGTGTAACTTGATGTAAAATTCTTTCTTGTTCAATTTTGTTTTTTAAGATAATTTCAATGGATTGAGACTGATAATATTCTTTTAGACAATTATCTTGTAGTGTCAATGGTTTTGTTAAGATTTGTAAGATAGCAAAGATAAAATTTTGATGATCTAAATCTTCTTTTTTGTGTTGAAATAAGATAGAATTAATAGTCAATAATTGTTCATTAGAAATAATTAATTTATATTGAATTAAATCTAAAAAATCTAAAATTTCATAATGATCAAAGGTTATTGTTATTTGATAATATTGTTCATCAATTTGTTTTTCTAGTAATAATAAACATTGCAATTTAGGAGAAATAAATAATTGAAAACTCAAAAAATTGTGGATATTTTCTTGAGAGACTAAATCTGATTCATTAAGATATATTTCTTCAGGATTATTCTTATTTACTAAGTTTTGCCAAAGATGACTAATGTTAGTAAACATTTGATAGGTAATAATTTTGCTAATGAAGGATTGATTGGGAGTAAACATTAATTAAAATTTTAAAAAGAAGGCACTTTGGTAAAATGCAGAATAAGAAAAGAAAAACTGTGAATTTTTTCCAGATAATTTTATATTCTTATTTTTCTAACTCACTTTACTGTTAGTTTTTCTAGCTCAACAAATATCTATTACTATCATCTCTGTATTTGTTTTATTTTGGTAAAATTGTAATGTTTTCTAAAGATTAATCTAAAATTTATGATTATTGGTATAGATTAATTTTGGTATTGTTATCGATAAATTGTGGTTTCCCATTTTCATCAACCGCACCAAATTTTTGAAAATATTGATTAATCTCCGAAGGTAATTCAGGAAAATTAAATAACTTATCACCATGAGCAATATCTGCCCAAAAATGCTTTAATAATGGTGCATATTCTTGTGCTTGTGTCACGGATAAATTTAGAGGGGGTGATGTTAATATAGTCATCATAAAGGTAAATGAGCGATCGCTAGTCCATTTTGCGGAAAAATCCCCTAAGTTTTTCTTTTCGGGCAATTCAGTGATACGATGAGATTCAATAATTAACTGATTATCTTTTAACTCTAAGATGCGATAAGGATGAGGATAGGTAATTAATGAGCCTGTAGTAATTTCATAAATATTTTTATAAGTGGCGATGTCTTGTATATGTAAGTGTCCTGTAAAAATAAATTTAACCTGATATTTCTCTAAAATAGACAATAAACGAGAAGCATTATCTAACATATATCTTTGTCCTAAAATATGGTTAGATTGTTGAGGTAAGTGTTCAATGACGTTATGATGAATCATCAACAAGACTAATTTATTGGTAAAATTTGAGAGGATTTCTTCTAACCAAGTAAATTGATTTTCACTCAAGCAACCTAATTGTTTTCCTTCAGCATTAAATTGATTAGAATTAAGGGCGACTAACTGTAATCCGTCTGATACTTCACAGGTATAATCTAAATTTTCGGTGTTTTGATAGCCAAATTGTTGATAATAATGGGGAAAATCACTAACAGCAATAGTGGTTTCATTTCCCGTTAAACTAGGAATATCATGATTACCCGGAATCACATACACTGGATAAGGTAAAGTAGCTAATTTTGCTTTTAACCAACGATGATTAACTTTTTCGCCATCTTGAGTTAAATCTCCGGGTAACAAGAGAAAATCGATATTTTCGGTGTTTAAATGTTGTAAAACGACTTCTAAGGCATTTATGCTGAATTGAGTTAAATGAAAACGATTAGCATTGGAGTCGATGGTTTCAGGTAAAGCTATATGTAAATCACTAGCGATGGCAAAACGTACATTCATAGTTTAAATTAACCTGTAAGCAAATAAAAAAAGGAGGAAAAACAAATTGACTAGAGTTAGAGTGCGTCAACACGTCAATCCGCTAAGTAATAAGTATCAACAATCAATATCAATACCACATTGGAGTCAAATATATTCTAATCTATCCCAGCCCTTTCATCTCGATTTAGGTTGTGCAAGGGGGCGTTTTTTATTACAAATGGCGCAAAAAAATCCCCATAAAAATTATTTAGGTATAGAAATAAGAGAAGCATTAGTTACAGAAGCAAATCAAATTAAAGATGAATATAATCTAACTAATCTTTACTATTTATCTGGAAATATTAATTATTTTTTAAGAGAATTATTAACATCTTTACCTCTTAATATGATAGAGTTAGTAACGATACAATTTCCTGATCCTTGGTTTAAGAAAAAACATCAAAAAAGAAGAGTTGTACAATCAGAAATAGTAGAAATTTTAGCTCAATTTTTAAGTAAAAAAGGACAAATATTTTTACAATCAGATATTCAAGAAGTAGCTGAAGAAATGTGCGAAAAGTTTTTAGAAAATTCTCATTTTAAACCTTTAACACCAGAAATATGGTTAACAGAAAACCCTTTAGAAGTAATGACAGAAAGAGAAATCGCTACTTTAAATAAGGGAGAAAAAGTTTATCGCACAATTTTAATTCTTAATCAATCATAATTTTATTACAGGGGAGAATATCCCCTATACTAACTAAATAGATAATCCTAATTTGACTCCAAGAATAGCATGGATAACCATAATAACTAAAGCTAAACTACCTAAATAAGCGTGAGTAGTGCGTAAACTGTCTTTATTACCGATAAAGCCTGTAGCAGAAATTAAGCCATTTAAACCTAATAAACCGATAACCGTTGAACCTGTCCAAAAATGATAACTTTCAAATATCGGTTGATCTTGCATAATTAAGGATAGCACACCGCCACTATAACCTAGTGTAATAAATAAAAATAAAAGTGGTGCTAATTTGCGATGATCTAATTTATTGGTTTCTTTTACTTCTTTTTCCTCAGAAATACGACTACGCCAACCAGTGATAGCGACAAAACTACCCATTCCAAAGATAACAATACCCATGAAAAAAGGATGTCCCCAATGGGTAATTAGTTCAGGTGTATTAAATCCTGAGAATGTGTCGGCTACGGGTTGTAAAATTTCCCTAATGGTTTCTTTCATAATTCTTAATTTTTCTTAATAAAACTTAATTTCTTTATTTAGTATATAGCAATCTTATTTGAGTGGTAAGAAAATGATAAGTTAATTTCCCTCAAAATGGGGAGGCGAAATTCTCAAAAAGGATTGAGGAATGGTATATATAGCTTGACATTGATTTATTTCCTGAAAAAATTTGATGATAAACGGTGAAAATGTTAGATATTTTTCCTTAATTTTAAATTTCTTGTTTAACTAAATAACCACTGCTTGATAAACAATGTAATATATTTATTTCGGAGGATTTTTGACTACATTGAGAAAGATTTGTAACGGTATAAGTTTTATTTTTAATAGTTTGAAAACAGTTTAAAATTCTAGGAGAAATACTAAATTTTGTCTGACAAAAACTAACCCCATTGACATCAAGAAAATAGCTATTATTGATAATGTTATGACAGTCATTTTTTGTGCTAGAATTAGTAAAAGCATTGCAGATATTTTCAGCTTTATCAAAGGCTATCTTATTTTCATATTCATAAGCTAATTGATTTTTATTAACTATTTTTCCACTACTTCTTAAACAATCATAAATTTCATATTCATGAGTACTATTTCCACAATTTAATAATTCTAAATTTGTATAACTTTTATCTTTAATAGTATCAAAACAAATAATAGTTTGAGTAGAAATAAAAAATTTATCTTCACAAAGAAAAACTGCATTAAAATCAAAATATGCACTTTGGTTAACTATATCATCACATTTCTTTCTTAAATCAGAGAGAGTGTATGCTTGACAAATATTATTAGCTGTATTTAAACCTAATTTGATAAAATAATTATTCAATTGATTAAAGTTATTTATTCGATTATTTTGAGCTAAAATAAAAGTTGAATTGACATTGATAAAAATAAAAGAAAATAAGACAGCTAATGATTTTAATAACATTGTAAAATAAAAGAGAAAAGACGACAAAAATTATCAGTTATTTTCATCAGTAATAAATGTGTCTAAGTTAATTTTTTGCAACGCTTGAAAAATATTCTCTGATTTAACAGGTTTACTAAGATAATCATTCATTCCCGCATTTAAACAGTTTTCTCTATCTCCTGATAAAGCAGAAGCCGTCATGGCAATAATCCAAGGTTGCTGAATTTTTTTGCCTAAATTTCTAATTTGTCTGGTGGCATTTATTCCATCTAAAACTGGCATTTGCATATCCATAAATATCACATCATAGGATTTTTGTTGGACAAATTCTACTCCTTCTAAACCATTATTTGCGATGTCTATATCTCGATAACCTAATTTATTTAACATTAAACAAGCAATTTTTTGATTAAGTTTAGTATCTTCTACTAATAAAATTTTTATGTTTAAAGAGTTAGATTTTTTTCCTTGAGATTCGATGATGATAGTATTATTATCTGATTCTAAATTAGAAGATTTAATTAATAATTGTTGAATATTTTTATATAATTCAAATTGCTTAATTGGTTTAGTTATTACTGTAGCTAAAGGAGTTGTTTTGGCTAAATTTTCTTTAGTAGCTAAATTGAAAGGTGTTAACCAAATTAAAGGAATATTAGGAGTATTTTTACGGATAAATTCTGCTAATTCTAAACTGTTTATTTGCTTTAAAGGATAATCAACTATTATCACTGTCATTATGGGTAATTTAGTTAAACAAAAATTATGACTAGAAACAATTTCTACCTTTAAACCTAAACTTGATGCTTGTAAAGTAAGCATTTCTTTTATGGCAGAAGAATCGGAAATAATTAACGCTTTTTTATCTATTAAACAACTTTTTACTCGTAAATCAGGTAAGTTAGCTTTGATGGGATAAATACTTTCTGCTTGAATAGTAACTTCAAATATTGAACCTTTATTTATTTCACTTTGTACTGTTATCGTACCTCCCATTAACTCCGCTAGTTTTTTACTGATAACTAATCCTAAACCAGTACCGCCGTATTTACGAGTAATGGAATTATCTACTTGAGAAAATGATTGAAATAAAACATTAAGACGATTTTTAGGGATGCCGATACCAGAATCTTGTACACTTATTTTTATCTGATTGACGATAACTTCAAGCCTGACAATAACTTCCCCTATATCGGTAAATTTGATAGCATTACTAACTAAATTTAAGATAATTTGTCTTAAACGATTTGCATCCCCTTTAAATAAATAATTTGTGGTAGGATCTGCTATATAAATTAGATTTAGATGTTTATTCTCGGCTTGTAATGCCATTAAACTAATTACCGATTCTATACATTCATGGATATTAAAAATCTCTGACTCTAATTCCACTTTATTTGATTCAATTTTTGATAAGTCTAAAATATCATTAATAATTGTCAGTAAAGTGTTACTACTTTGATTGATGATTTCGACAAAATTCCTTTGTTCTGAGTTAAGATTAGTATCTAGTAATAACTCCGTTATGCTCATAACACCACACATTGGAGTTCGTATTTCATGACTCATGGATGCTAGAAAATCTGTTTTGGCTAAGTTAGCTACTTTAGCTTGTTTTTCTGCTTTAGATAATGCTTTATTTTGTTTCGCTAATTGTTGTATTTGTTTTTGTTCTTTTTGTAATAATTGTGCTTGACTAATGGCAATTCCTAATTGATTGGCAATACTTTCTAATAAACTTATTTCTGCCGATGTCCACTTTCTAAAGCGATCGCATTGTTGTAAACTAATAATACCATTGGCTTTATTTTTATAAGAAGTGCGCACACATAACATGGATTTAAGCTCAATTTGTTGACAGAAAGAAATCATTTCCTTTAAGATAGGATCTTCAAAGACATTATCACTGATAACGACTTGATCACTAGACATAATTAGATCAAAATGAGGGTTATTCTTTGATAAATCTACCTCAATACCTAACATGGGAATAAAATCTCCTTCAATGGCTTCGGCTACCATTAGAAAAGGAGGAAGATTAGATTCATCATAAAGGGAAATATGGCAACGATTAACATTAAAAGTATTGAGGAGAATGTTAACGGCGGTTTCAAATAATTGATTAAAATCTAAAGTCTGACGAATTTCTTGAGTTATTTTTTTGAGTAAGATTTCTTGTTGAAGTTTTTGTTCAATCAAAGTCTGAGATTTTTCTTTTTCTAATTCATAACCTATCCATTGACTCATTAACTTAATTTTCTCTTTCACGATACTAGAAATTTCTACATCATTTTCATCCAGTGAGAAAAAACATAAAGTACCATAAGTTACATGATTTACTTCTATTCTTGCACCAAGATAAGACTCTATCTTAAAATTGAGATGCGCAGGATGAAGGCAATAGTTTGATTTACTAATATTATTAATAGCAAAAGGTTCTTTATTTTGATAAGCTATAAAACAAAAAGTGTCTTCTAAATTTAACAAAAATGGAGAAAGAAGTCCCACGCTCTATTTTTCGTAAAAAAAACCGCCCATGAAATGAGCGTGGGATGAATTTTGACAGTAAAATAACATCCGTAAGATTCTAAACAAAAATCAAATTCTCTGATAATGCACAAAGCAATAAAAGTACGACTATACCCCAATGATAAACAAGCTCAAAAACTTA
>JAACUG010000096.1 GCA_009993045.1 Cyanobacteria bacterium CG_2015-22_32_23 | reverse complement strand
AAAAGGCGGACGTAAGTCAGTTTTGGGGCATGAGCCTGTGAAGTTAGAAGCTAACACTGTAATCTTCGATTCAGTGTGAGTAGTTCACAGACTCAAGATACTTTATACATAATTGAGGTTATATTCATTTTGGGAATTAATTATTCACCTTAACTAATAGTTATTCATCTTAGGAAAAATAATTCTTAATTTGTTGATTTTGGTTTGGGATTATTCTGGTTATTTTCATTATCTTCACCGCAACAATCCATTGGTTTATTATTATTTATCATCTCCTGATTTTTACATTTTTTGGTATTTTCACCCATCATCATTTCATGATTATTTCCCATCATTTGATGATTCTCACCCATCATCATTTCATGATTATTTCCCATCATTTGATGATTCTCATTATTGACACATTTTCCTTGATTTTCTGTGGTTTCTTTTTTAGTTTCTATGGTTTGACTAAACGCAGAATTAGCTTGTAATCCGAAATTTAATCCTACGCCACTAACTAATAGAAGAATTAATGATATTTTTTTTAGATTTTTCATAACTTTATTCTCTTTTATTTCTCTTAATAACTTGATCTTAACAACCAATTATGAAATTATGATGAAATGACTTTTTTAGGATTTTTTAGGATTAAAAATTAATAATTATCATTAAGATAAGCTAGTAAAATCTAATACTTTTTATAACTATTAAATACTTTAATTTGCTCATTATTAAAAGCAACTACATCAAAAGGTTGTTTTATTTTATCAGATTCCATGCCTGGGCTACCAATGGGCATCTGCGCTACTGCTAACCCTTTCATGTTAGGCTTTTTGGTTAAAAAACGTTTAATATCATCGGCTGGAATATGCCCTTCCATTACATAACCATCGATAATAGCAGTATGACAAGAAGCTAATGGAGAGGGTAAGCTATTTTTTTGTTTGATAGCCTCAAGATTGTTAGTTTTGATGTCTGTTACTTCAAAGCCATGTTTTTTCATGTGTGCCATCCATTGTTTACAACAACCACAAGAAGGGCTATTATAAACTGTGATTTTTTTATTACCATTATAATTTACCATCTCTTTATCCCATACACTAAGGGTTATTGATTTATTTTCATGATTTTCGTGGGTTTGGTGGGCATAAATTGGAGTATTAATACTAAAAGCAATACTACCAATAATGGCAACGGTGACAATACCAGTTAAGGATTGAATAATTTTTGTTTTTATCATGGTGGTTTCTCCTTTTATTTTCTTATTTTTTTTCTATTACTATTTATCTTGACAAAAGAATATGAAATTATGATGAAATGATCTTTTATTCTCTGTTTTTAATAATAATTTTTTCTATTATTTAGGTAAATAAACAGTAAAAATACTACCTTTATTCACACTACTTTCCAATTCTATTCTTCCATTATGATATAAAGCGATCGCCTGTGCAATAGCTAACCCTAAACCTGAACCACCTTTGTCTCTATTTCGAGCTTTATTGACTCTGTAAAAACGATTAAAAATGAGGGTTTTGTCTTCTTCACTAATACCTATTCCTGTATCAATAACTTTGATAATTACTTCTTTTTTCTCGACTTCTAAAGATATAATAACTTTGCCATTTTCATGATTATTTTCCATAGCATTAATGACTAAATTTGTTAATAATCTATAAATTTGCTCTTCATTACCTTTGATTAAAAGATTTTCTTTAACTTTAATTTTTTGGATAAACTCAATGTTATTTTTAAAAGCTAAAAAAGATAATTCTTCAACTAAATCATTAACTAAATCAACCAAATTAATATCAGTTTTAACAGGAATATAACTATTTTCTGTGATTGAATCGAGACGACTCAAAATCAATAAATCACTAACTAAATTAATTAATCTTTGGTTTTGTCTATTAATAGTTATTAATGTTTCTTTACTATCTTTTAAAGGTAATTCTTTTATCATCATAATAGAATCAAGAGTTGCTTTTATGGCTGCTAAAGGAGTGCGCAATTCATGGGCAACATCAGAGCTAAATTGTTGTATTTGTTGATAGGATTTATATACTGGTTGCATCGCTTTTTTTGCTAAATACCAACTAGCAATTATCACTAAAATAATTAATAATGGTAAACCTAATAATAAAAACCATTTAATATTATTGACATAATGATCAAAATCTTCTAAACTTCTTCCTATTTGTAAATAACCCCATTGTTTATTATCTTTAGTATGTAAAAGTAAAGAAATTTGACGGTAACGAATATTATTTTTATCTTTTAAATTAATTAATTCTTCTTGTTGATGAATGATAGATAAACCTTTAATTTCTATCCCTGCTTTTCCTAATAAATTTCCTGACAAATCGAAAAACTGAAAGTAATATTTACCCTGTTGAATAAATTTAGTTATATATTTACTCTGATGATAATTTTGCTCACATTTTTGATTAACTAAACATAAATCTGGTAAAATTTCTTGTATATTATTTTCTAGTATATTTGGTTTAATTAATAAAGGTTCAAGGGTATCATGAAAAGTACCTGATACTGCTTTTAATTCCTGATTTATAGTAACATAATGAGCATGAGCAATAGCTTCATAAACTCCTAATGCACCTAAACTAATAATACCAGTAAAAATACTAGCATACCAACAAGTTAATGAGAATTGAGTTTGAGTAAAAATACGATTATTTTTCACAGAATTATTACTAATAATCAAAAAAATCTTTGCTTATAGAAACGAGAATAAAATAATCAATAATTAATTATCAAGTTTTAAACGATAACCTAATCCATAAACTGTTTCAATTAAGTCTCCATATCCATATTGATTAAGTTTCTTTCTTAAGAGACGAATTTGAGCAGCAACTACATTACTAATAGTATCAGATCCAATTTCCCATAGTTGATCTAAAAGTTGATCTTTTGTTAAAATTTGTTGAGGATGACGCATAAAAAATTCTAACAGATGAAACTCTTTATTAGTTAAGGGAATTATCTCTTTTTTTCCTATTTTTAACTCCACTTGAATAGTATTAGTTTGATAATCTAAAATTAAATTTTTTACTTTTAATTGTTGTGGTTTAATTTCTTGATTTCTTCTTAATAATGCTCTAATTCTTGCAAATAATTCTAACATTTCAAAAGGTTTAATTAAATAGTCATCTGCACCCGCATCTAACCCCATAATTTTATCCATCATAGTATCTTTTGCCGTTAACATTAATACGGGTAAAGAATTTTTTTGTTGTCGAATTATTTTTAACAATTCAATCCCTGACAACTCTGGTAATAACCAATCAAAGATACCAATGTTATAAGTAATATTTGGATTTTCTAATAAATATAATCCTTCTTGTCCTGATGTTACCCAATCTACCACATAATTTTGCCCTAAAAGTGATCGCTTAATAGCAATACCTAAATCTTCTTCATCTTCCATGAGCAATATTCGCATATAATTAGACTATTTATCAAAAATTAATAATATCATTAATTTTAATTTATAGCTTTAATTATAAAGGAAAATAAATTATCTTCACTAACTTTGTAAAATTTATTTATTAACATGACTTAGAAATTTTAGCTATCAGTTAATTTCTTCTTCAAAAATAATTTGCAAATAAAAATAACTAAAAGTAAAATCAGATAAACTTTAACTTTTTAATAAATTTTAAAGAGAGATAAATATAAATTTTGTAATGGGAAGATTTAAGGTAATAAACTTTACCGCAGGAAGATAAAATTATTAATTTTCTACGGTAATTATGAAAAGAATCAATGACTAATTACTAATTGCTAAAGTAACTAATTTATCCACTAAATCAGGAAAACTAACTCCAGAGGCTTCCCATAATTGCGGATACATACTTAAAGCAGTAAAACCGGGTAAAGTATTAATTTCATTGATGAAAACTTCTTCTGTTTCAGGGATATAAAAAAAGTCAACTCTCGATAATCCTCTAGCATCAACGGCTTGAAATGCTTTTAAAGACATTTCTTGAATTTTTGTCGCAATGTGAGAAGGAATATCTGCTGGAATAATTAAATTCGCTTTACCATCAGTATATTTAGTTTCATAGTCATAAAAATCAGCATTATAAGTTATTTCGCCGATGACAGAGGCTTTTGGGTTATCATTACCTAACACCGCACATTCTACTTCCCTAGCTTTAACTCCAGCTTCCACAATAACACGACGATCAAGATTTGCCGCTTCGTCTAAGGCTTTTTCTAATTCTGCTCTAGTTTTTGCTTTACTAATACCAACGGATGAGCCTAAATTGGCAGGTTTAACAAAACAAGGATAACCTAATTTTTCGTCAATTTTATCACATAACTTAGGAAAACCACAAGCACCGCTCAAAATCTCCTCACGACTAACAGCTAAATAGTCAACTTGAGGTAAATTAACTTGTGCAAAAGCACTTTTCATGGCAATTTTATCCATTCCTACCGCCGATCCTAGTACACCAGAACCAACAAAAGGAACTTGCATTAAAGTTAGTAATCCTTGTACTGTACCATCTTCTCCGTTAGGGCCATGTAAAACAGGAAACCAAACTTGAATCTGACTACATTCTAAGGGAAAATTCCATGGAGGAGTTGAAATAGAATCACTATCCTCTGCAATACCAGTATTTAAAACTTCCCTCGCAGTATCACCTCCTAACCAAATTCCTGAAGGTTGAATATAAATAGGGATAATTTCGTATTTTTCCGCATTATTTCCTGTGGATAAACCTTTGGCGATGGCTTGTGCAGATTTAATAGAAACTTGATGCTCTCCCGATTTTCCCCCAAATAATAAACCAATTTTAACTTTCTTCATGAAAATAAATATAAAAAACTAAAGTTTAAATGTTACCTTATTTTGATCCTGAAAAGAAAAATTCACGTTACATTAAAGAATAAGTAAGTTAACAGGAGAAAAAATTATGTGTATTTGCGTTAACTGTTTTTATGTTGATATTTGCAATACTTATTATGCAGTAGAAACCCAGCATGAGCAACTTCATCTCACCGAAAACCCTCATTTTGAACCAAAAGAACCTTCAATAAATGTTAATATTCGGACAAATAACGATTATATTGAGACAGAGTGGGATGTCGTTGGCTGTGAAAGTTTTACCGAAGAAATGGGTAAATGGGCGAAACTACGCCCTGGAGAAGCAATACCTACATAAATTATAAAAAATACTAAAAATATAGTTAAATATTCTTAGCTTTCTAAGGTTATTCTTACTCTATGAGGTTGCGCCCCTAATTTTTACGAAACACTAACTTCTCATTTTCATAAGTAATTACTACTTTATCACCATCGCCAAAGGTTGTTTCAAGAATTTTAGTTGCTAGAGGGTTTTCTAACTCTCTTTGAATAGCACGTTTTAAAGGACGAGCTCCGTAAGTAGGATCATAACCTACATCCACAATATAATCCTGGGCTTCGGGGGTTAACTCAATAGTAATATTTTGCTCACCTAAAAGTTTTTGTAGTCTTACCAATTGTAAGCTAACAATTTCTCGTAATTCCTCTTTTTTCAACCCATGAAATATAATTAAATCATCGATACGATTGAGAAATTCTGGACGAAAATGCTTATTTAATGCTATTAAAACTTTATCTTTCATAGCTTCATAATTTTTATCATCCCCCGCTAACTTCAAGATATACTCACTACCGAGATTAGAAGTCATGACAATAATAGTATTGCGAAAATCCACCATTCGCCCTTGACTGTCCGTGATTCTACCATCATCTAACACTTGCAATAAAATATTAAAAACATCACGATGAGCTTTTTCTACCTCGTCAAGTAAGACAACAGAATAGGGGCGACGACGTATCGCTTCCGATAATTGTCCTCCTTCCTCGTAACCAACATAACCAGGAGGCGCTCCAATTAATCTTGAAACTGCGTGTTTTTCCATATACTCAGACATATCAATTCTTACCATTGCCTCTTCTGAATCAAATAAAAATGCAGCCAATGCCCTTGCTAATTCAGTTTTTCCCACACCTGTAGGCCCCATAAACAGGAATGAACCGATAGGACGACTAGGATCTTTCATTCCAGCTCTAGCCCTTCTGATGGCGGCAGAAACGATGGCTACGGCTTCATTTTGTCCGATGACTCGATCATGTAAATGGGATTCTAATTCCAGTAATTTTTGGCGCTCGGTTTCTAAGAGGCGATTAACGGGAATACCAGTCCATCCTGCCACAATTTCGGCTATATCTCCATCGCTTACCTCTTCTCGAAGCATAGCGTTTTCACCTTGCTGAATTTCCAGTAATTTCCCTTCTTTACTCTCAATATCGTGCTGTAATGTTTCTAATTTACCGTATTTTAATTGAGCGGCGGTGTTTAAATCATAAGCCCTTTCTGCCTGTTCAACTTGTAATCTTAACTCTTTTTCTTCCTCCTTAAGGGTGTGAATTTCGTCTAATAATTCTTTCTCGATGAGCCATTGAGAGGATAATTCCCGTTGTTTTATTTGTAACTCATCAATTTCTGCGGTGATGCGCTCTAAATTATCCTGCGCGGATTTATCATTTTTTTCCTCTCCTTGTAATGATAACTGCTCCATTTGCAATTGCATTAAACGACGATCAAGTACTTCTAATTCAACGGGTTTAGAGGTTATTTCCATCTTCAATTTAGCGGCGGCTTCGTCAACTAAATCAATGGCTTTATCAGGCAAAAAACGCCCTGTGATATAACGATGAGATAAAGTTGCGGCGGCAATCAAGGCGGAATCGGTAATTTTTACCCCATGATGAACTTCGTAACGCTCTTTTAAACCCCTTAAAATGGAGATGGTATCTTCTACGCTCGGTTGTTTGATATATACTTGTTGAAAACGTCTTTCAAGGGCTGGATCTTTTTCAATGTGTTTACGGTATTCATCAAGGGTACTTGCACCAATACAACGCAATTCTCCCCTTGCTAGTAAAGGTTTTAAGAGGTTTCCTGCATCCATTGCACCTCCTTCCCTTGAACCTGCACCCACTACGGTGTGAAGTTCATCGATAAATAAAATTATTTGCCCATCGGAGTTGATAACTTCTTTTAATACTGAACGTAATCTTTCTTCAAATTGTCCTCGATATTTAGCCCCAGCGATTAAACTGCCCATATCAAGGGAAATTAATTGACGATTTTTCAAAGATTCTGGCACATCGCCGTTAACAATTCTTTGGGCTAAACCTTCGGCGATCGCCGTTTTACCGACTCCCGGTTCACCAATTAACACGGGATTATTTTTCGATCTTCGAGATAAAACTTGAATAACTCGCCTAATTTCATCATCTCTACCGATAACGGGATCTAATTTACCAGCTTTAGCTTCTTCTGTCAAGTCTCGACCAAATTTGGTTAAAGGAGGCTCTTTTTCGCTGATTTCTTCAGGTTCAGTGGTTATAGCTTCTTCTTTCTCAATTTTAGTCTTAAAATCTTTAACTTTGATCTCGAAATCTTGAGGATCAATATTGAAACTTTTAAGAGTCTTTTTACCAATACGTTGATCCTCCGCAAAGGCTACTAATAAATGAGATACTCCAATAAATTCATCTTGCCAACTTTCTTGACAATTTTGAGCTCTATCCAACATCAAATCTAAACTGCGTCCTAAGTATAACTGATTGACGCTAAACATTCTCGGTTGACGAGTGGCAAATGTCTGTAATTGTTTATCTAAAATATTTGTATCGATTTTAACTTGATTTAAAATTTTTGTGGCGATGGTATTTTCTTCCAATAAAGCCAAGATCAAATGTTCGACTTCTAAATTTTGATTTTTTAATTCTCGACAAATATCTTGCGATCGCACAATGGCATCCCAAGCAATTTCAGTAAATTTATTTGGATCAGTTGGCTGCATCTTATATCATTTATGGATTATATACAGATCAATTATTAATCTTTTTTAACAAAATGTCATTAGAGAATCAATAATAATGATCAAGAATGGACTTAGAAGGAATTAGCTCATCAATTATTTGTGATATAATAAATTACAATATATGTTATATACCAACAATTAATTTAACTCGTAAGTCTATTTTAATGATTTAATCCAGATAAAAAGAGGTTAGATCTAGTGTAAAGTTGATTTACAATGTTATGGGCGATACTGGATTTGAACCAGTGACGTCCTGCTTGTAAGGCAGGCGCTCTACCACTGAGCTAATCGCCCTCAGTCACGTTTATTATTATAACAACTACTTAGAAAAAATGCAAGATGCCTTCGGGGAAAAATCACGATAAAATCACATGGCTTTGTTTACCCTTTATTTTAGGAATTTCTATCATCATAACCAGAGAGTTAGATTTAACCTTTTTGCTAACGATGGGGTTTATTTTTAGTGGATTAATGTTTGGTCCTGATTTAGATATTTATTCGATACAATATCAACGTTGGGGATTTTTACAGTTTATTTGGCTTCCTTATCAAAAAAGTCTCAAACATCGATCTTTTTTCTCTCATGGTTTTGTTATTGGTACAATTATCAGAGTTTTTTATTTAACTTTTATTTTATTGATAGTCGCTTTTCTATTGGTGGCTATGGCAAAAATCATTTTCGGTTTTTCCTGGCAGTGGCAAAAATTCATTATTAATAGTTATGAGGCAATTAAAAATCAATATTGGCAAGAAATATTATCTTTATTGATTGGTTTAGAATTAGGTGCAATGAGTCATTATATAGCTGATAATATCGATAGTCGGTTAAAGTCGAGGAATAAAAAAAAGTCTAGTCAGTCAAAACAGGTTGTTTCTCGTCGGCGAAAAACTTTTAATAAAAACCGCAAAAAAGTTAACCATAAATAATCACAAAATTATGACGTTTTCTGAGTCTATCAATAATCAACAAATTTTAATTGCTTTAGATAAATTAATTCAGGTTGTCGCACAATTGAGATCTCCTGATGGTGGATGCCCTTGGGATTTAGCACAAACGCCTCAATCTCTGATACCCTATATTATAGAGGAAGCCTATGAAGTGGTAGATGCTTTACATTCAGAGAAAAAAGAAGCTATCACGGAAGAATTAGGAGATTTATTGTTACAGGTAATATTGCAGTCACAAATTGCTCAAGAAAAGGGAGATTTTTCCTTAGAAGAAGTGGCACAAACCATTACAGCTAAACTAATTCGTCGTCATCCTCATGTTTTTGCAGATGTTAAAGTGGCTAATGAAACAGATGTACATCATAACTGGGAGAAAATAAAACAACAAGAAAAGACAGAAAAACAAGAATCGAATTTATTGAGTGATAAACTAAAAAATTATGCTCGTAGTTTGCCTACTATTATGGCAAGTTTAAAAATATCTAAACAAGCAGCTAAGGCAGGTTTTGAGTGGGAAAATGCTGAAGGTGTTTGGGATAAATTTAAGGAAGAATTAGAGGAGTTTCAAGAAGCTATAGAAAAAGGAGATAAACAACACGCTTGTGAGGAGTTAGGAGATTTATTATTTACGGTAATTAACTTAGGAAGATGGTATAAATTAGATCCTACCATAGCTTTACAAGGAACAAATCAAAGATTTATTAAACGTATTGCAATGATGGAAAAATTTGCGGATAAACCTTTAGAAGAATATACAATCTTAGAATTAGAAACTCTCTGGCAAAAAGCAAAAAAACAGTTAATAGTTAATAGTTAATAGTTAATAGTTAGTAGTTAGTAGTTAATAGTTAATAGTTAATAGTTAAATACCAATCCTGAATCTATCATTAATTCTAAATTCTAACTTCTAAACTCTAAAAAGATAAACCCTGTTGAGAAGTAGTTATCAAAAAATTAGTTGCTTCATCAACGGGTAAAGGATGACTGAAAAAGTATCCCTGCATAATTTCACATTGTAAATCTTTGAGTAAGTTTAATTGTTCTTGGGTTTCAATACCTTCTGCTACTACTTGTAAATTAAAGCCTTTACCTAAAGTAATCACTGCGGAAATAATCGCTAAATCTTGAGGTACATTTTTTAATTCTCTCACAAAACTTTGATCTATTTTTATTTTATTAAAAGGAAATTTTTTAAGGTATCCTAAAGAAGAATAACCCGAACCAAAATCATCCATAGAAATAGAAATTCCTAAATTAGTTAGTTGATCAAGAATATCTTTTGTTAATTCTGGATGATCAATTATACTTGTTTCCGTGATTTCTAATTCTAAATATTTTGCCTCTAATTGTGTCTGTTTTAAAATATTACTAAAAATAGATACTAAATTTTGTTTTTGAAATTGTCTAGCCGATAAATTTACAGACATTTTAAAAGGTGGTAAACCTAATTTTTGCCATGTTTTATTTTGTTGACAAGCGTTAAATAATACCCATTCTCCGATAGAATTAATTAAGCCTGTTTGCTCTGCAATGGGAATAAATTGCTCTGGTGAAACTCTCCCTAATTCAGGATGTTGCCAACGGATTAAGGCTTCCATACCTACTATTTGACAAGTTTTGATATTAATTTGAGGTTGATAATATAATTGGAATTGATTATTTTTAATAGCTTCATATAAACATTCTTCCATGCGCAACAATTGAGTTTTTTTCTGATTCATTGAAGGATTATAATATTGATAGTTATTTCCTCCTTGATCTTTCATTCGATATAAAGCAGTGTCAGCATTTTTGAGTATCGTCTCCAAATTATCTCCATCTTGAGGATAAATAGCAATACCCATACTTAAATAAGCATAGAGTTTATATTCTAAAATTTGAAAAGGTTGTTTTAATGCTTTTAAAATCCTCTCCCCTACAATAGCGGCATCTTGAGAATGCTTGATTTCTGACAATAGTATTGTAAATTCATCTCCTCCCCAACGGGCGATTAAATCGGCATTTCGTAAACAAGTTCTAACTCTATGTGCTACTCCTTGTAAAAAACGATCTCCAATATCATGACCTAGAGTATCATTAATATTCTTGAATCGATCTAAATCAATAAAGATTACTGCAAACTGATTTTTATATCTTTGCGCACGAGCGATCGCTTTATGTAGTTGTTCGTTAAACAAGTTACGATTTCCTAACTCTGTCAATAAATCATGACAGGCTTGATAACGTAACATTTCCTCTGCAAGTTTTCTTTCTGTAATATCTCTAACGGCATAACAAATAAATTCTTTCGCACTACAATAAATAGTAGTTACATTTACTTCAACTTGAATTAAAGAACCATCACGATGACGATGGATAGATTCTTGAATTAAATTAAGACGTTTTTTTTGTACTTTTTTAATAATACTGTCACTAACATCGGGATCTGCTGCCACTAAATCATATAATTTTAGAGATAAAATTTCTTGATCAGAATATCCCATTAAACTACAATAAGCATTGTTCGCTTCAATAATTTGTTTTGTAACAGGATCAACTAAAATAATTCCTTCAGATATTTGTCTTACTACAGCACGATATTTTTCTTCATTTTCTCGTAATGCTTTTTCAATTTTATCTCGTTGACTAAAGGAAAAAATATAACTTTTGATTTGAGTTTTGTTATCAATGAAATGTGCGTATTGAGTATAATATTGATCTTGATATTTTACTTCTCTTAAATAAAAATCTTTTTTAGTTTCCTGTAAGGATGATACGATATTTTTAATAAAAGGATGGGTTTTATATGTTTCTCTAAAATCAGTAAATTTACTCTTGAAAAAACTATTTGTATGGGTTATTTTTTCTTCTAAATCAATTATAAATAAAGGGCAGGTTAAATAAGTATTTTCATTGTGTAAAATAAAGAGAATTTCTTGAATAAAAAAGTTTTCTTGTTCTTCTTTATTAATTAATGTTGTATTTAATTGTACATCTTGAAAAATTGTATCTTTATCATTATCAATAAAATCATTGTTAATCAAATTCTTCTCATTTATACTTATATCTTCATAGTTATTCGTATTATTGACAAGATAGTTAACGATAACTTCATCTCCACCAATATTAATTTTATCTCCAGATTTTAACTCATGGGATAAGCATTTATTGCCATTAACAAATAAACCATTAGCGCTACGATTTCCTTTTAAGTCTCCGTCAATAATCCAAAATAATTCTTGTTGACTTTCATCTTTATATTTTACAGGTAATATTGAGCAGTGGTAACGAGATATAGTAGGATGATGGATAACGATAGTATTACTAGAATGTCGTCCTACAGAGTAAACTTGATTTTTCAAAATAATATCTTGTTGAATATTCGCATATTTAATTTTTATTATGTGTTGAATTTCTATTACATTACCCATTTTCAATAACCTTTACTATTAATTCTCAATAACCATTAATAAAACCATAAATTAATATTAACTTTACTGTCATTTTACTCCGCATTTTAATTTTCAAATCTTTTTTCTTTAATTCTTAAAAATTACAAATAATATCAATTAATAAATCCTTGCCATGAAGTTTCACTCTGTCTAAATATTAGATTTTTTCCTTGTAATAAAACACCAAAATTACCTAAACCTTCAGGATTAATTAAATTGTGTAATTCTTGACGACGTTGCAATATTTTTGTTAAAGATATTTTACCATTTGATAGTTCATTTAAGCGATCGCCTAATCCTAAATTCATCAAAAATAATGCTTGTTTTGTATATCCTAAATTACTTAAACCCAAAAATTTTCCATATTTTTCCAAAGCGGTAAAATTAACGTGAGATGTAATATCTTGAGAGCCAATATTAACATAAGGGTTATCATGATGACGATGATTATAATAACATTTTAAAGTACCTTGACTACGTTGAGGATGATAATATTTTTGTGCATTATAACCATAATCAATAGTCAATAAATAACCTTGTTTTAATTTAGTAAATACTTGCTTAAGCCATTGAAGACAGTTTAAGTTGACTTCCGTTTGATAATTTTCTGGATAAGTTTCACTCTCAAAAGTAATAGATAGTGTATCAAAATAATTTACTATTTCATTAGTAGAAAGAGAATCATATTTTGTCAGTAATTGAGAATTATTTTCCGTGAGATAAATTTCTTGTAATTGTTTTTGCTTAAATGTGATTAAATGAACAGACATGGCATCGATTAATTCATTACTAAAAAAACAACCAGTAATAGAATTATCGGACATTGAATCTAAATCACACCATTTTAGTTTAATTAAATTACCAAACTTATTAGTTAATAAATTTTGTTGTTTAGTTTTTAATGCCTTAGATTTTTCAATGATAATATATTCAAGACTATGAGCAAAATTAGGGTAATGACTCAATATATAGTTAATAATTGTCAAGGCTAAATTACCATTTCCTGCACCCATTTCTACTAATTGAAATGAAGAAGGTTTACCTAAAGTTTGCCAAAATTCTTCTAATTGAATAGCTAATAATTCACCAAAATCTGTAGATAAAGAAGGGGAGGTGAAAAAATCTCCTTGATTACCAATAATAATTTTCTCAGAGTTATAATAACCGTAATCTGAATCATATAGACATAAATCCATATATTCTGCAAAAGTTATTTGTTTATCAGGAGAATTATGAATAATCTCAAAAATTTTTTCTAATAATGGATTATGATCTTTATTACCATTCATAGGTTAACTTTTATTCCCTATTTATACTTCATTAGCAAAACTATTAATTCTAGTAAAATGAAAAGGGCCAGCTACTGAACCCCATAGTAATTCATCAGTAATCGGATCTCTTCCTCTGTCAAAACTAATTAATTTTTCTTCGTTAATTTGAAAACTATTATCTAAATAAGATTCTTTACCTTTTCTAATAACAATACAGGCTTTTCCCGGTTTAATATAACCTTCAAAATGATCATTATGCCATTGAGCAATCATATCACAACCATTCATTTTTTCGAGATGCTCAAAGGTTAATTGTTTAAGTTTATCAAGATTTCTTGAAGCACCATAAAAAGCTGTTTCCTCTTTTAGTTTATAATGTTCTAATTCTAAATGATCATCTACTGCTATAATTTTAAATACTCTTAAACGGTAGGGTTGATTAAGTAAAAAATCGTAGGCTTGTTCTAAAAATAAACTTGTACCACCTAATAAAGATTCAGGTAAAGGGCGCATACAAACTCGAATATGAGCAAAAAAAGGAGGATTATCAAAAGCCTGTTGTTGGTTACTAAAATCCGCCGCCATTAACTTTGCTAAATCCTTAATATTAGTGGAATAACTCATGTTTAATTCTTATTTATTATCTATTTTTTTCAATGCTAGTTTAGCACGGCTTTGGATAGCAATTTCTGCATCTATAGTAATTATTTCTTTTAATGTGTGAATAATTTTAAGGAGTAAATCTTGATAAGTAGAATCAATACTTTGATATAAATCTTCTAAAGACACAATAGAAGCATAACGGACTACCCATTCACCGTCATTAGCTGTAACCAAAAGAGTTTCTAAGACTTGAGTTTGAATTATGATAATATTTTCTGAAGATAACTGATGCCATTGTAAATTACCTAATCCTTTGGTTGCTGCCCTTCTAACACTTAAAGAAAAGTCATTTAGTGCCGATAAAGTCAATAAATCTAAGGCTCGAATATCGCCAATTCCTGCAAATACTCTTACCGCCCAAGCCCTTGCACCATAATTATAATTATCTAAACTACGCAATAAAGGCTCGATAACGGACTCTCCTAAAGCAATCAATCCTTCTGTCGCAGCCACCGCCGCCCCCGGGTTATTATAACCTAACACTTGGATTAAAGTGGGGATAGCTTCTACAGATTTACTGTTAGCTAATTCCACCACGGCTTCATATAATTTTGGTGCAGAATCAGCTTTTTCCACCGCATTAATTAATTGATTTACGCGAGTAATAATTGTTGATGTATTCATGGTTTAACTTTCATTAAGTGGATAAATTCTGATGGTATCAATCCTCGTTGAATATAGTTAGGATTTGCAGGATTATAAGGACTCCATAACCTATCAATGGTGATAATTTGAGCAGTAGATGATAATATAGGCAAATCAGGATCAAAATTCGTAGCACCGCTTAAATTACTAGAAAAGCCTTTAAAAATCATAATTTCGACTTCCTCTTCATTCTCTTTGGCTTTGATAACTAAAACCTCTTGAGAATTTTTTTGACTATAGCTTTCTAGTTGTTCAATGGTAATCATTTCAATAAAAAGTTTTTCTTTATTGTTGTAAAGCAATTCTACCTTGTTTGATGAGGCGAAAAGTTAAAAAATAGAAAAAATAGATCAAGTAAATAGTTAAACCCATCATACCTAAAAATCCGATAAATCCCGTGGTAGCCGTAGGATGAAACCAACTTTTATAATGCCAAGGTGCTTCTAACCAAACTCGACAAAATTTTTCCACACTAGCATCAGCAGAAATGGTACAAGGTAAAAATGGTAAAAAGACGATAGCACTGATAGTACCATAAAAAGTAGTTGCCCATCGCCAAACAATGAAAGTAAATCGGAGAGGAGTTTTCGCTAAATCTCTAATTTCGTCATTAATATCTACCCAAAACCAAAGACTAATTACTACTAAAATATGTCCTAAAAACCATGCCCCATAACCTAATTCCCACACAGGAATGAATAAATAAATAGCGATGGCGATTAAACTAGCAACTCGCCAAAAAATCACCAATAAACGCTGAATAGAAGGAATTTGAGCCACTAATCCCCAAATAGAAAGAATTAACGGCACAATTAAACATAAAACCACAAATAACTTATAATTAGTCCACACTAAGGCTTTTAATAAAGTTTCTTCCATAAAAAATAATTTAGATCTTTAAACAAAACTAATTGTATCGTCAATTTGCAGTAAACCTTTTTATCAAACAAGGAAAGTAGTTTACTTTTGATATTTTTAGCTATGATTCAGGATAGAAATAAATACCAGAAATTATAATCTATGAATACTGAATCTATTGTTACTAATCGAGACTATACTTTAATTATTGATAAAAGTGGTAGTTTAACCACCGATGATGGTACAGGTAAAACCCGTTGGGAAATAGCCCAAGAATCAACTTTTGCTTTAGCACAGAAATGTGACGAAATTGATCCTGATGGTATTACTATTTATTTATACTCAGGACGTTTCAAACGTTACGATAACGTAACAGCTCATAAAATTAGGGAAATCTATGCACAAAATGAGCCTATGGGCAAATCTGACTTAAAAAGTGTGTTACAAGATGCCCTCAATAATTATTTTCAAAGGAAAGCTGAAGGTAGTGCAAAACTCAACGGTGAAACGATGTTGATTATTACCGATGGTATTCCTGATGAGCCAAAAGAGATTATTCGTTTAATCATTGATGCTACTCACAAAATTGATCGAGATGAAGAATTAGGAATTTCTTTTATTCAAATCGGAAAAGACAAAAAAGCTACGGAATATTTTAAAGCCCTTGATGATTTACTGCAAGATGCAGGAGCAAAATATGACATCGTTGACACTATTACCATTGATGACATAGAAAAAACGAATTTAACTCAAGTCTTATTAAACGCCGTTATTGATTAAACTGTAGGGTGGGCATTGCCCACTACAAATTAGGTATGCCGATTGCAGAATTTTTCTCTCATAATTGATGATGATTATTTGATTAACTCATTTATTATTTCTGTTAATTTTTGTGATTCTTCTACTTTTTCATTAACTTGAGGAATAATAGAGTTTAATTTATCTGTTAATTTTGTTTGTTCTTCTAAAGATAATTTTTGATCTTTCTGAGCTTGTTTAATATCATCACGATAATTAGTTAAATAAGCATCTAATTTTTCAAAGTAATTATCAATTCTGTGTTTAAAATCTTCATCAAGATATTTAGCTATTTCTTGATTCATTGATTTAATACTAGTCTCTAATGAATCGTTGAATTGTAGAGTTATTTCTTCTAGTGAAACAGTATAATAAGCAACTTTTTTATCAGCTTTTTTAACCTTTTTAGTATATTCTTTTGGCACAATCCAAGCCCAATGCCACCAATGTCTTTGTTGATATGAAACTGTGTCATAACCTTGATCTATATTTCGAGTTTTACTTGTTGCTTTTATATAGTTAAGATTAAGATTTTGATTTGACGAAAAAGTTGGCGATCGCAATTCTAAATCAACATCAAAAGTTTCTTTTAATCTTTGTTTTGCTTTTTCAATAATTGGTTTCGCTTCTTCCTCTACAGATTTTGCCAACTCATTTCTTTTATTTTCAATAATTACTTGTACTTTTTTTCTCACATTTAGTAAATGAGATTCTGTTCTTTGTTTTCCAAAAGCAATAGTATTACCAATAAATTGTTGTGCTTTTTGTTCTGTTTCAAATTCTAAAATAGTTTGCTTTTTCTCTGAATCAATTTTTGCTCCAATTTGCTTGGCAACCCAAGAAACAACATTTTTTATACTTTTTTCTCCTTTTTCTCGCCAATCCGCTTGATTATATTCTTCCTCACTATAAAACATCTCAATTTTTACTAGAGCATCTTTTTTCAAATCATCCAAAATAAGGTTTAATTGTTGTTCTAATTTTGCTTTGATTTTATCTACTTCTTGTAATTTAGTTCGACATAATTCTAAACGTTTTAAATCGGCTTCTAAGGCTTCAATTTCTAATCTTAATTTTTCTTCATCTTGGGCGATCGCACTTCCCCTTAACTTAACTTCATCACGCACGGAAATTAAATGATTATAAGCAATATTAAGAGAAGATTTTAAACATTTAGGAGCGGCATTTTCCATTAAGACAGAAATAGTTTGACTTAAAAAAATGTTAAAACCTGATTTCTCTTTTAATTTATTTGCTTTTTTTTGAAGTTGTTTTATGGTGACTTCTTCTAAATCTTCCTCCCAATCCATACCAAATACTTCTTGTGCTAAAGTTTTGGATGATGGCATTATTGAGGCTTTTTGCTTCGTATCTATATCCTGATTTTGTAAATCAAGTAAAAATCTATTGGCACAAAATGCTTTTCGGGCAGATATTTCAAAAACTTTATCGGTATTTTCCGACTCGCTTAACTTTAAATCATTAAAAACAAATTGTTTTACAATATTAGGAGTCATATCACCATCACGACGTTGATCAACTTTATTCACTAATACATATAAATTTTCTTTTCCTCTTAAATCTATTATCGGCTTGACTTGTCTTTTAACATCCTCCGCCGCTTTATTATTCAACTGGGTAAAATCCAAAACAATAAGAACAACTGAACTTTTTTCTAACTGATTTTCTACCACATAGCTTAATTTCAAATTCTCTCCTGCTTCATTCGGTCCGGGAGTATCAATAATAACTAAATTACCAAATTGCTCAGATTGATTTCCATTTTCTGATATTTGACAAAAACCCGTTTCAATGCGAGGAACTTCTCGTAATTTTTGAATAGGATCGAAATTAGGATCTAAAATACTGACAAGACGAATAATGTCATTTAAGCTAGTCAAAGCCTTACCAATATTTTCTTTACCTTCTATTTTTTCACTGTCTAAAAAATTAGGTAATTCGTTTTCTGTTAAATTATAAATTTCCTCAATTAATTCACGTAAATGGGGATATTGCCCTGTTTTTTCTTCTAGTGTTTTTTCAATTTTTAATTTTTGGATTTTTTCTTTTAAAGCAATATAGCAACCTTTAAAAACTTTTCTAATATGCTCACTAAGAATTAAAATCGGTTGAGTTAATTCCTTTTTTAAAATGATTTCAGTGGGAATAGTTGTCATGGCAGCGTTACGACTGGGCAATAAATCATCACCGACAATGGCGTTAATAATCGTTGATTTACCTGCTTTCATCGGGGCAACTACAGCCATTCTTAACTCTAATTCTTTGACATTAACAACGGCGTTATCTATATCCTGTTGATAGTCTCCGTATTTTTCTCCCGAATTGTCACCGCTTAAAGTCTCTTTTACATCCCCCATTAATTTACTAACATTACCCAGAAGATTTAACACATCTTGCTGTAAACCGTAAATATTGGGTTTTAGATCATTCGTATTCATTTTAGTTTTTCCGTTTTTTATTGACTAAGTTACAAATTATCTTGAACAAATTGTATTAGTTTATCTTTTTATCGTTTCTTATTTATTTATCAGTCTCGTTTTCTGAATTTATGCAAAACTAGAATAAATTTACGAAAAATTTGATCAATGTTGTTGTAACCATTGTTCTATACCATTCCATGCTTTTTTGCCATTGTCAAAGGACTATGGGCGATCGCCTTTATTAATTTATGGACAATTGCAAGGAAAATTAAGAATAAAAAGTTAATCATCACTTCATTAATTAAATTCATTAATTGAACTAAATGCACGAAAAATTAACCTAAAACAGAATACTTAGATCTTACAGCTATTTCCATTAACTGGTAAAAGATTGAAATTGACTTAAATCATACTAAGATTGATTTTTTGACTTTTACTTATTAAATATTTTGAGTTGATGCAAGATTTCAGCGAAACCTAAAACCTCGTTAAGTACTCAGGCAAAATTAATTGTATATTAGCGATGGATTCAAACCCATTCTTATCAGAAGTTTGAGAAAAATAAAATGCACAATTAATTTTACTCACTTACTTATATCAAAGATTCTTGCATCGAGTTCACATATTATTTAACCGTTGCACCAAAATCAGAGATTAATAAATCTTTTAACACTGATTTCAAATCATCACAAGGAATACTTTTTTGAGTTACACTACCTAAATGAGCGTCTTTGCCAACTTTTCCTCCCGTAAATAAATTAACACCTTCGACAACTTGTCCATCTTTTTTCGCTTTTGTCCCCATTAAACCTATATCACCTGCTTGAGCTTGTCCGCAAGAGTTAGGGCAACCTGTCCAATGAATACGCACTCTTTTAGGTATATTTAATTCAGCGTCTAATTCTTGCGCTAATTTTAGCCCTCTTTCTTTGGTTTCTACTAAGGCAAAATTGCAATAACGAGCCCCCGTACAGGAAATTAGCGATCGCACAAGAGGAGTAGGATTGACGGGATATTGTTGTAAAATAGGTTCAGCTAAAAAGGCTTCTACTTTTTCATCCCTCACAAAAGGAATAATAAAATTTTGCTCTACCGTTGCCCGAATTTCCCCATTACCATAAACATCCGCTAAACGAGCTATTTCATACATTCCGTGAGCATTTAAACGTCCTACGGGGATATGGATGCCGATATAATTATAACCCTCTTGAACTTGGGGATGTACCCCTAAATGATCCCGTTTTTCCATAGTATATTCATCTTTTGGAGCTGCAAAATATAAAGATTTACCTAGTTTTTTCTCCACTTCGATGCGAAAACGATTCATCCCCCATTTATCCACTAACCACATTAAACGAGATTTACCCCGATTTTCTCTTAAACCTTCTTCCAAACCATTTTCACTATAAACCGAGAGAATTGCTGCTGATAACTCGATGACTTCATCGTTAGGTTTTACCCATACATCCATCGGTATGGCTTCTGCACAACGTTGAGCAGATAAATAACCACCAATCAACACATTAAAGCCAAATTCATCATCTTTAAAAGCGGGAATAAAAGCAATATCATTAATTTCTGCATGGATAGAATTATCCCTCGCGCCGTCAACGGCAATATTTAACTTACGAGGTAAATTGCTAAACTCATAACTACCTTGCCCTTTATTAGTGATTAAATCCTGTAACTTTTGATTTAATTCCCTTGTATCGAATAATTCATCAGGATCAATTCCAGCTACGGGTGAACCTGTTAGGTTACGAACATTATCCATGCCAGACTGAATAGAAGTCATACCCACCGCTTCTAATTTTTGGAAAATATCGGGGATGTCTTCGAGATGCACTCCTCTTAATTGTATATTTTGACGAGTAGTAATATCTGCACTACCATCATCCCCGTAACGTTCAATAATTTCTGCTAAAGTACACATTTGTTCCCTAGTGAGAATCCCGTTAGGCATACGCAACCGTAACATGAATTTACCGGGTGTTACGGGACGAAAAAAGATTCCTAACCACTTTAAACGTACAATTAAATCATCTTCCTCCATGGCTTCCCAACCCATCCCCGCAAAAGATTCTAACTCTTGTTTCACATCTAGCCCATGTTTTGCCGCTTTAACTTTTTCAATTTTATTTAATTTAACTTTTGTATTAGTAGCAATCGTCACGCTATAACCCCTTTAATATAGATTTAATATATAGATTAAATAATTAAACATCTGAGAAAATCAAAATTAATTCTTGTAAATAAATTGTCAATTTTCTTTTCTCTTAAACCATTGTCTAATCAACAGAGTATAAATTTGTCTCTTAATATTTTGTAACGTTTAATACTTAATATCTTAATCTCAACTATTTTTGCATAAATTTTATGATATTTTTACATGAAAAATAATAAACAAAAAATCTGAAAAATTACCGTAAAGTAAGATGTTGAGCTAACTAATACCTTGATAACTTATATTTACTTGAAAGTGCTTGATTTTATCCTAAAGATTAAGGGAAATTTCTTTGAAAAACTCAAAAACTCCCCGATTTTTCAAGAACAGTGCAAAATCTCAGTAAAATAGATTGATAAGATAAAAAAGAAGGAGATAATTTTGGTTAATTCAGTATCATTTAAAACTACAAAATCAGAACAAATTTTTACCGCCGCTCAAAAACTAATGCCAGGGGGCGTAAATTCTCCCGTGAGAGCTTTTAAATCCGTTGGTGGACAACCCATCGTTTTTGATAGAGTCAAAGGTGCTTATATTTGGGATGTGGATGATAACAAATATATCGACTATGTCGGCTCTTGGGGGCCAGCAATTTGTGGACACGCTCACCCTGACGTTATTAGTGCTTTACATGAAGTTTTAGAGAAAGGAACAAGTTTTGGTGCTCCTTGTGTTTTAGAAAATATCCTCGCTGAGATGGTTATTGATGCCGTGCCTAGCATTGAAATGGTACGTTTTGTCAATTCGGGTACAGAGGCTTGTTTATCAGTGTTACGCTTAATGCGCGCTTATACGGGTAAAAATAAAATTATTAAATTTGAAGGGTGTTATCACGGTCACGGTGATATGTTCTTAGTACAAGCAGGTTCTGGAGTTGCAACTCTTGGTTTACCTGATTCTCCGGGTGTACCTAAATCTGTTACCGCCGACACTTTAAATGCGCCCTATAACGACTTAGAAGCTGTTAAAAAGCTCTTCGCTGATCATAAAGGACAAATTGCAGGGGTTATTTTAGAAGCGGTGGTAGGAAATTCTGGCTTTATTCCTCCTGATGCTGGTTTTCTTGAAGGTTTAAGAGTTATTACTCAAGAAAATGACGCTTTGTTAGTTTTCGATGAAGTCATGACGGGTTTCCGTATTTCCTACGGTGGTGTACAAGCAAAATTTGGTGTTACCCCTGATTTAACCACTTTAGGCAAAGTTATCGGCGGTGGTTTGCCCGTTGGCGCTTATGGTGGTAAAAAAGAAATTATGGAATTAGTTGCACCATCAGGACCTATGTACCAAGCAGGAACTTTATCGGGTAATCCTTTAGCCATGACAGCAGGGATTAAAACTTTAGAATTACTACAAAAACCGGGTACTTATGAGTATTTAGAAAAAATTACCCATGAATTAATTACAGGTTTATTAGACATCGCTAGAAAAGCAGGTCATCAGGTAACAGGTGGTAATATTAGCGGTATGTTTGGGATGTTTTTCACGGGAAATCCTGTTCATAATTATAGTGATGCAAAACAAGCTGATACCGTTAAATTTGGACGTTTTCACCGAGGAATGTTAGAAAGAGGAATTTATTTAGCACCTTCTCAATTTGAAGCTGGTTTCACTTCCATCGCCCATACAGAAAATGATATTAAACAAACTTTGGCGGCTGCTGAAGAAGTTTTAAATAGTTTAAGTTAGTTTTAAATAGTTTCAGACAGGCTTTTGCCTGTTTTTGCCTATTTTTGCTGATCAATAAAATATAAATTTTTAAAATGAGATTTAGGTTTATTCTGTAGTTAATAAATAACTTAAAAGTCTTTTAAGATAAAATTTAAATAATTACTAACGATTTAAAAATTGTTGAGCATGAAAACGAGCATATCTACCTTGTTGTTCTAATAATTGTTCATGATTACCAGATTCTACAATTATACCTTGTTCTAATACCAAAATTTTACTAGCTTTTCTCACGGTAGCTAAACGATGGGCAATTACAAAAACAGTACGTTGTTCCATAATTCTTTCTAAGGCTTCTTGTACAAGGGTTTCTGATTCTGAGTCTAGGGAAGATGTGGCTTCATCTAAGATTAAAATTTTCGGATTTAAAAATATAGCCCGTGCGATCGCAATTCGTTGTCTTTGCCCTCCAGAAAGACTAATTCCCCTTTCTCCGACATAAGTATAATATCCTTGAGTCAAAGTAGAAATAAATTGATGAGCATTGGCAATTTTTGCGGCTTTTTCTACGTCTTGAATATCAAAATTAGTGATCCCAAAAGCGATATTTTCGGCGATAGTACCTGAGAATAAATTAGTGTCTTGAGGTACAATACCAATTTGTTGTCTTAGGCTTTTTATGGTGACATCTTTAATGTTAATATTATCGATTAAAATTTCCCCTGATATAACATCATAAAAACGAGGTAATAAATTAATTATGGTACTTTTTCCTGCTCCAGAAGTACCGACTAAGGCAATTACTTCACTTTGTCTTGCAGTTAAATTAATATTTGTTAAAACAGGTTGATCAGGATTATAAGCAAAACTTACGTTACGATATTCCACCAATCCATTAATATTTGATAACTCAATAGCATCAGATTTTTCAATAATTAAAGGTTGAATTTCTAACAACTCATAAATTCGCTCAATCGAGGCTTGTCCTTGTTTAAATTCATTATAATTATTAGTAGTGACAGAAATAGGATCAATTAGTAAAGCAACGGCGGCGATATAACTAACAAAATCTGTACCTGTCATGTTTTGTTCGGAAATTTGCCATGCACCTAAAAAGAACAGAAAAATGACACTCATGGCTTCTAAGAAACCGACAACTACAAATTGAAGTGCCTTAATTTTCTCTGCGGATAATTTACTTTTGCGATTATTTTCAGCTTCTAAAGCAAAACGATTAATTTCATATTCTTCTGCTGTAAATGCTTGAACTAATCTAATACCAGAAAAAACCTCTGTAACTAAAGCGGATAAATTAGAAACCCGATTTTGGCTCTTTCTCGTCAATTCTAATAGTTGAGCACCAAATAAAGTAATTAAAACTGCCATAATTGGAGCAACAATAAAAGTAGCAATAGTTAACCGCCAATTAATATAAACCATATATCCTAAAACCACAATTAATTGAAGAATACTAGGTATAAATTGCTGAAAAATTTTATTAATAACTTCTCCAATTCTATCTATATCTTCTGTTAATCTATAAGCTAAATCTCCTGTTTTTGCTAGTTGAAAATAGTTTAAACTTAATGACTGCAAATGACTATAAACTAACTTGCGTAAATCGAGGGAAATTTGTAAGGCGGCTTTTGCCATTAAAGTATCTTGCCCATATTGCACAACACCTCTAAGAAGAAATACAATAGCAGCAATACCAGCAAAATAGATAATAGAGTTTATATCGCCTTCTCCTACATATTGAGCCATACGCCCTGCTAACCATGCTAGGATAGGCCAAAAGATAGTAAAACCAATAGTACAACTAAATGCTAAAGAGATAGTTTTGCCTTCTCGACGAAGATATGGTAGTAAATAATTAGATTTAGATGGTAATTTCAAGATATTTATCGTAATAACTCAACTTTTCTGAAGTTTACCTGAAAATGTCCTTAAAAGTAAATCTAAAACCTGAAACCCAAAACAATGATAAATTAGTAAGTGTATTTTCATTCTAATCTTCAGATATATCAAAAATGGTTGATACATTACAACAATCCCAAGATGACAAAACTATTGTCAAAAATTACTTTAATGCTACTGGTTTTGATCGCTGGCGCAATATTTACGGCGATGGAGAAGTAAATAAAGTACAATTGGATATAAGAACAGGACATCAACAAACTATTGATACCGTAGTGGGTTGGTTAAAAAACGATGAAAATTTATCCGAATTATCTATTTGTGATGCTGGTTGCGGTGTTGGCAGTTTAACGATACCTCTAGCCCAAGAAGGAGCAACAGTTTATGCTAGTGATATATCTTCTAAAATGGTGGGAGAAGCGGCGCAGAGGATAAAACAAGTCATGACGAATCCTCGTAATATTAGGTTAGGAGTGCAAGATTTAGAATCCATTAGGGGTGAGTATGACACCGTTATCTGTTTAGATGTCTTAATTCATTATCCCAAGGAGGAAGCCGCCGACATGATTAAACACTTATCATCTTTAGCTAAATCTCGTTTAATTCTCAGTTTTGCGCCAAAAACTTTCCTTTTAACTATTTTAAAGCGTATTGGTGAGTTTTTTCCCGGGCCTAGCAAAACTACTCGTGCTTACCAACATAGAGAAGAAGATATTATTAATATTCTTACCAGTAACGGTTTTAAAATTAAACGCACAGGTATGACAAGTACAAGTTTTTATTATTCTCGTATTTTAGAAGCAGTAAGATAATTAAAATTGAAAATATGACATTAAATGATAGGCAAAATCAGGGGTTAAATTTAGCCTTTTTTGTAAATCAGCTATATGGCGATAATTACCATTATTTTCTCTTTCAGTAATCATTTTTTTTGCGGTATCTAAATTCAAATTAGGAATAGTTATTAATTGATTTAAACTAGCGTTATTGGGGTTAATTTTAGCAGGAAAATAAAAACTATCAGAAGCATAGTAAGCAAAATAAACAATTGGTTGCCAAGACTGAATTTTTAACACCGAAACTCCTAAAGCTGAAGCTAAATCTTCTAAACATAAAAAATGTATGCCTGAGTTAGTTATTTCCACTAAATTTCTCGCTTGAGTGATAGATATTCCGGGTAATCTTAACCAATCATCCACTGAAGCTAAATTAGCATCAATTTTTATCCCTAATTCGGCGGCAATTTTTATTTCTATATCCGATTGAAAACGATAATAAGGGTTAGCTTGAATTTTTTTGATGATAGTTTGTCGAGAAACATTCATTTTCTGACTCACTTTTTTTGCTGATGATAGCCATGGAAAAAATGTCATAGAATCTTACCTATTTGATTTTCTGTTGCAATTTATTACGAAATCATGCAAAAGTTACCATCTTAAGGCAAATTAAATAGTAATTTAAACCTAATTGTATCAATTTATTGTCAGGAGTTTTTAAATTATGTCTATTTCCGAGACTCAAGTTTTTGTAGCTTTAATTATTGCTCTTATTCCGGGTATTTTAGCTTTTCGTTTAGCTACTGAACTATATAAGTAAATAAAACTAAACATTTAATTTCTGTTTTCAGAATTTATTTACAGTGTGACGATTTCCTAAAGGTAGGAGGTAATGAGTAGTTAATTTTAATTATTCAAATCCTACCTAATTTTATGGAAATAAAATCAATTTATCTTACTTTTTGGAAGTTTAATTATGGTGTCTGATTCAAGGAATAATAATAAAATCGGTACTCTTTATGGTGTTAGTGTTGGTACTGGTGATCCTGAATTAATCACCATAAAAGCATTAAAAATATTACAAAATACGAAAATTATTGCTTTTCCTAAAGGTATTCATAATCAAAAAGGTGTAGCAGAAACAATTATTCAAGAATATTTACAACCTCATCAACAAAAATTGTCTTTATCTTTTCCTTATACTTTGTCTCAAGAAACCCTTTGTGTGGCATGGGAAAAAGTCAGTTTAGAAGTTTGGCAATATTTAAAAAAAGGCGAAAATGTAGCTTTTGCTTGTGAAGGTGATATTAGTTTTTATAGTACTTTTACTTATTTAGCTTTAACTTTACAAAAAATACATCCTGAAGTCAAAATCGAACGTATTGCGGGGATTTCTTCACCGATGGCGGCAGCTTCAGCTTTCGGTTTACCCTTGACAATGCAGGAAGAAAAATTAGTTATTTTACCCGCACTTTATTCCCTTCAAGAGTTAGAATTTGCCTTAGATTGGGCAGAAATAGTGGTATTAATGAAAGTTGCTTCAGTTTATGCTCAAGTATGGGATATTTTGGCAAAAAGAGATTTATTTAACTATGCTTATTTAGTGGAAAAAGCAACTACTAATCAAGAAAAAATTTATACTTCATTAAGAAATTATCCAAATTTAAAATTGAGTTATTTTTCTATCTTAATCATTTCTCAGAGAAAACACTTAGTTAGTTATCAGTAATATTACGACAAAATAACATAAACTTTATCAAATCTTTAAGTAAATATAGGTAAATAATTTTGCAAATCTGGGTAAAATGTGATTTAAGATCTTAATGAAATAGTTTTTAACTATATGAACAATCAAATTTTAAATAATTTAGAATTTTTACCGTTTTTTTTTCATGCTCTATCTGATCCTATTCGGCTTAATATTTTAGAAAGCATAGGTAATCAAGAAATTTGTGTGGGTGATCTTTGTAAAGTGTTAGATTTAAAACAACCAAAATTATCTTTTCATCTTAAAATCCTTAGAGATTCTGGTTTTGTTAACACTAGACAGGATGGACGTTGGATTTATTACCGTCTAAATAAGTCTCGGTTTGAAGTACTAAAACAGTATATAGCTAAATATCAACATAATTCTTTAGAGCAAAACTTTTATCAAGAAAATATTATTGCCTAACTTCCGTCATAGTTAACAAAATTATAAATCATCACAAAGATACGCAAGTTAAGCAACATAAATATTGTCACTGAAGCCATCATTAAAAATTATCAAAAATCTGATAAAACTACATCTAAATGTGTTAATTTATAATTCATCATTAATTAATTTATCCTTAAAAAATAAACCGTCAAATTTGGATAAAATAAAAAAAACTAAAGTATAAAAATCGTGCAGCTTAAACAAGTAATTATTGCCTATAAAGCAGGAGATAGAGATAGTAAAGCATGGGCGGAAAGATGTGCTAAAGAATTAGAAGCTCGTCAATGTCAGGTATTATTAGGACCTAGTGGGGTAAAAGATAATCCTTATCCTGTGTTTTTGGCTTCGGCGACACAAAAAATTGATTTAGGCATTGTTTTAGGCGGTGATGGTACTATTTTAGCGGCTGCTCGTCATTTATCCCCCGAAGGAATTCCTCTTTTAGCGGTTAATGTAGGGGGACATTTAGGCTTTTTAACTGAGCCTTTTTCCTTATTTCAAAATACAGAAAACCTTTGGCATCGTCTCGAAAATGATTTATATGCCGTAGAAAGACGAATGATGTTAGAGGCTCAAATTTGGGAAAGAAACAAAAAAGAGATTGAACCTGTAAGCGATCGCTTTTTCTGCTTAAATGAGATGTGTGTAAAACCTGCTTGTTTAGATAGAATGCCCACATCTATCCTTGAAATGGAAGTAGATGGGGAAGTAGTTGATCAGTATCACGGAGATGGTTTAATTGTCTCTACCCCTACAGGCTCAACTTGTTACACCGCTTCAGCTAATGGTCCTATTATACACCCCGGTATGAGTGCCATCGCCGTTACTCCTATATGCCCTTTAAGTTTATCTAGTCGCCCTTTATTATTACCTCCTCGCTCTGTAGTTAGTATTTGGACACTGGGAGATTTCGAGTTAAATAATAAATTATGGATGGATGGAGTTTTAGCCACTTCAATTTGGCCTGGGCAATGGGTAGCAGTAAAAATGGCAGAATGTCAGGCAAAATTCATCATTTTGAGAGAATCCCATTCATTTTATAAAACCCTACGAGAAAAATTACAATGGGCTGGGGCAAGAATTTATCATGAAAATAATCATCGTAATTAGGGTTTGCTGAATAAATCAGAAAGCTATTAAAATCAAGGCTTGGGGCATCGTTAAGTTAATAAAAAAGTGCGTAGTTTTAGGCATTTTTGCTCAAAAAACAGGGTAGTATTATACAGTTACAAACTCTAATTTCAAAAATCAAAACCATTAAAACCTTTGCCCATTGCCCATTGCCCTTTGCCCTACCCCTTCCTCAGACTTTTAATCAACTAACAACTAATGACTGATTAAACTAAAGAATAAATCTTACCATCGATGAGAATACGGCTGATACCTTTAGCCTGTAAAAATGATGAGGTTTTTTGTAAAATTCTACCGTCTGGCACTTTTATCACTTTCCCTTTACGGGTGCTATGGGTGCTTTTAGCATCGCAAAATCTTTTAGCCACTCTGTGATTATCAAAAACAGGTAAAGTACGTTGCCCAGTTTCCGGTGCTGGTATTTTACCTAAATCAGCAAATTCTCTTAGAGGTTTTGTAATTAATTCTGAGTAACGATCAATCACAAGATAACAAACTCTGGGAAATATAGCTTTTGCTAAGGGTAAAACTTGTAACTGTTCGGTAGAGACATTCTTTTTAACAACTAATTGTATTTCATCATCGTCATCATCGTCATCATCGTCATCGTCGTCATCTTCCTCCATTGCTTCTCCAAACATAGCAGCTAAGGCATTAACTGATTCTATATCATTTTCTGGTTCTAATTGTTCTTCCAATTCTTCATCATCAATGATTGTTTCTGTTTCTATTTCTGTATAACTAATAATTTTTTCCGAAAATTCAGATTTTTGAAATATATTAGGACTTATTTCTAATTCTTCTTCAGTTTCTAATACATCATTATCTAATTCCGATTCTATTTTTTTAGTATTTTTGAGAATAGGTTTATTAATATTTAAGTCAGAGGGCAAATTTTCTTCTTTGATGGTTTCTATGGTTTCCGTCTCAATAATAATGTCTTCTTCAGTATCCATCACTATCTCTAAGGAGGGTGATTCTTCCTTCGGAATAAAAGTTAATTGTGTTGATGAATCGTTACCACTAGACACTTTCGTGGTACGAGCTAAACGCTTTTCTTGTATCAAATCTTCATATTCAAGTTCTGATAAACTGATTTTGAGAAAACGACTAATAGTTGAACTACTTACACCAAAACGAACCGCTAATGTCGAAGTTGTTTCTTCTGTGTTGCGATATAGTTCTAAGATTTCTTGGCGATCGCCATCAGACAATTTTCTCGGACTCATATCAATTACCCGTTAATGTAGTCAAACTAAAACTAACTTAGCCATTATTAATGTGACTTATGTTAGTGCTATTTGTCAAGAATAGTTGAAATAAGAATAACACTTAAGAGTAAATTTGGGGTATGTTGCTTATGGATTAATTTGTTTTAACCATTGAATGTGGATCTAAAATTAATTAATCAATCAAAACTTTTGTCTTTGACGATAACAATTATCTCTATCGCTTATGTCTCTTTTAAATTTTCAACCTGCAATCTTAGTCTTAGCTGATGGTACATCCTATGAAGGTTATGCTTTTGGTGCAAAGGGTACAACTTTTGGTGAAGTAGTTTTCAATACTGGTATGACAGGTTATCAAGAAGTCATGACAGATCCTAGTTATAGCGGACAAATCGTAACCTTCACCTATCCAGAATTAGGCAACACGGGAGTTAATGCCGAAGATGAAGAATCTTTTAAACCTCACATCAAAGGTGTTATCGCCCGTAATATTACCGAAAAACCTAGTAATTGGCGATCAACTCAATCATTACCAGACTATTTAAAACAACATAATGTTGTCGGAATTTATGGCATCGACACCCGTAACTTAACACGCCGTTTACGTTCATCAGGAGCGATGAATGGGGCTATTTCTAGTGAAATATTAGATCCTGATCAATTATTGATTCAACTTCAAGCAGTGCCTTCTATGGCAGGTTTAAATCTTGTTAAAGAAATAAGTACAAAAGAAGTTTATGAATGGACAGACCCCACCAATACACAATGGGAATTTAGTCATCGAACTAATTTAGAAGCCGAAAAATTCACCGTTGTAGCCATCGATTTTGGCATTAAACGTAATATTTTACGCCGTTTAGCTAGTTATGGTTGCAAAGTGATTGTAGTTCCCTCAAACACTTCCCCTGAAGAAATCCTCAAATATAATCCCGACGGTATTTTCCTTTCCAATGGACCTGGAGATCCTTCCGTAGTAGCAGAAGGAATTAATACCACTACTGCTTTATTAGAAGCAAAAAAACCAACTTTCGGCATTTGTATGGGCCATCAAATTCTTGGTTTATCTTTAGGCGCACAAACTTTTAAATTAAAATTTGGTCATCGGGGATTAAATCAACCTTGTGGTTTAAAACAAAAAGTTGAAATTACCAGTCAAAATCACGGTTTTGCTGTGACAGAAGAATCTTTAGGGAAAGATGTCGAAATTACCCACTTAAACTTGAATGATCGTACAGTGGCAGGATTAAAACATAAAACTTTACCCTTCTTTTCCGTACAATATCACCCTGAAGCCAGTCCAGGTCCTCATGATGCGGATTATTTATTTGAGCAATTTGTGAAAATGATGCGCGATCACAAAGAATAAGTAATACCTGAGTTCAGTATAAAATTTTCGGTGGTGTAAAGGTATCGGGTATCAGGTGTTAGGAATTAGCTTAAAGAATGCACAAAAAATGTTTTAATTGATTTTTTTATCTTAAACTTGAAACCTGAAACTTACCTCAATCGGACATTCAAAGCATCCAACGGAGGTAAGTAATCGGAAATACTCATATCTTGCACCCCATTGACTGGTTAGGGGGAGTAATGAGTAAGAAGTAATGAGTAATGAGTTTCAGAAT
>JAACUG010000133.1 GCA_009993045.1 Cyanobacteria bacterium CG_2015-22_32_23 | reverse complement strand
AGATAATTTACTCATTACTAGAGTATAGCTTAATAAATGAGTAAGTTTAAGAAGATTTAAGTAACTTTTTGTTAACTGTTAAAAGCCCCGTTTCCTTTTATCTTCCCGTTTCCTTTTATCTTCTCGTTTCCTTTTATTTCCCACCGACTTCTAATAAAGTTGATACAATACGAAAGAAAAAGAATTGAGATCGATTATGGTAACTACTACAAGTTCTAATATATTATCTTCCCAAGCAAATAAAATTATAAAAGAAATAAACTGGCCACTTTTAGGATCGATTACTGCTCATGGTTTATTTTTTACCCTCATTTTTCCTCAGTGGAATCATCAAAGTAAATCTGATAATAATACAAACAATTTTGGAAGTACATCAGTAGTTCAACTTAACTCTATCGAACAAACTCGCCTACCAAATTTAAACCCCCAAAATTCTTTTAATTGGGATACCATTAACCCCCTTCCTACGACAAGTCAACAATTACCGTCTTTAAATGAGATAAATATTCCTCCCATACCTACAGATAATAGTGGTTTTCCGCCGCCAAATTTTGATAGTAGTGTATTTATGAATTTACCGTCACCTCCTTCCCTTCCTCCTGTATCTTTTTCTCCTTCTCCTTACTCTTCATCTAGTAATTATCCTCCCGTTGATTACTCTTATAATCCTCCTAGTAATTCTACTTCTAGTTATTTACCGCCACCACCACCCCTTAATCAAAATACCATTGCTACATCACCACCAAATATTGATTTTAATACTCCTGTCAATGGTAGAGTTATTGATGTAACCGCAGATCCTCAAGAAGAAGTGAATCAGGAAATTAGACAAAAAATATTCGCTAATTCTGAAATGCAAATCACCGCTAATCCTAGGGATATAATTAACGGTAGAATTAATCAAACCTATACACAAACTGATAGTAACGGCAACATAACAATTATTCCTCCTTCCGAAGCAAAATTTAGAAATAATATTGCGGCGGCTATACAACAACAATCAGAAAATACCAGCGATGAAGATGCTAGAAAAAACTATGTCGCTTGGGCTAAAGAAGTACAAACGGTTACTCCAAAGCAACTTTCTTTTGCTGGAATATACCCTAAAGATGCTTGTATCGGTAAATTAGAAGGTACGGCTACCTATGGGGTTACGGTTAATTCTACGGGAAATGTAGTTAATACACAACTGATAAAAAGTTCAGGTTATCCTCTATTTAATAATCAAGCCTTGAGACAAATTCAAAGTCGCAATTTTGCTAATGATAGCGGAAGTAATCAGCCATATCATGTGTATGTGAATTTTAACTATGATTCGCAAATTTGTCCTTCTCTTTCCCTTTCTAATTTAGGAGAAACTTCCTCCCCTACTCCTAATATCACTCCGTCTCAACCCAATTCTATCGTTACACCATCAATAAAAACCCCTATAGAAAATTCTCCTATACCTCCATCAAAACCTCAGACTCCAACTCCTAGAGACATTTTTAACAAGAAACCTAATGCTGTTTCTAATCCTATTGTGCCAAAACCAGATCAATTATCTCCTGCTCCTGTAGTACAACCACCAGCAAAAGAGCAAAAAACTTTAGAAATAAAAGCACCTGTAGAGAATAAGTCAGAATCCTTAGAAAAATCTTCTGAAGTAGAAAAACCCTCTGAGGTAGAAAAATCAACTCCCATCAAAGAGTCTCAACCAACACCAACAGTTAACAATGAAGTTCAAGAGAAAGTTATTGAACCTTCCGAGTTACAATAAAAATATTAGCTTTCTTCGGCTCTTTTGCCCCACGCTGTATTTTTCGTAGTAAGAAACACTCACAAAATCAGCGTGGAGGCTACTACGCAGTGCCTAGGGCAGGAATCGCCGTCCAGATTTATTTACACAAATAGAAAAACTTATGCTAAGATTAAATCTAGGTAAAATATTTTTATCGCCTAAACAATGATTAA
>JAACUG010000095.1 GCA_009993045.1 Cyanobacteria bacterium CG_2015-22_32_23 | reverse complement strand
AAAAGGCGGACGTAAGTCAGTTTTGGGGCATGAGCCTGTGAAGTTAGAAGCTAACACTGTAATCTTCGATTCAGTGTGAGTAGTTCACAATAGTCAGAATATATGAGTTAATTTGTTTTTTGATAAAGTAAAATATAATTAATTACATTTTGGTTTAAAAATAAAAATACTTTTTTAAAAAAAGTTTGTCAACTTTGATACTTTTTTGTTATATTAAAAGGGTAAGGATAAATCGTTCATCTGTAAAAGCAGACGGAAGTAAGAAACATCATTCTGAAGGAACGCGCCTCGAATCTAAAAACATTACAAATTAGAGGAGGCGGTATTATGAACGCTCAACAAGAAGACAAAAAAACTACTTGTATTGGTTCAGTTAGTCAACAAGCTCGTTTATTAGCTGTTGGTAGTCGCCAACGAAAACAAAATCGTCAAGCTAGTATGTTAGAAAGAGCTTCTGAACAAGTTGGAATCTAATAGTAATTATATTAAATATGCTTATTTTTAGTTAGTTTAAAACAGAAAAATTCTAACTATAAATATCTACAAATAAAACAAATAAATCAGGAGTAAAAAGATGATTAATACACAAAATATTGAAAGTGCAAGACAAGCTCACAGAACAACAGTACTTAAAACTTTGGAGCATCGTTTAGAAGTAGCTAAATCTAAAGGGCAAAATACTTTAATAGCTCAATTAGAAGCGGAGAAAAGTTATTATTCTAAATAGTTTTTGTTAATTAGTTATTTTAACTTATTTAACTAACTTATCAAAAAGTCTAAAGTAATTTAATAATCCTTCCATACGTCAGATTTTTTCTGGCGTTTTTTATGGTTAATTAAGGGCAAAATTATTACTGTTTTCCAAAGCGGAAATAATGGCTTGATTAGCAGAAGGAAACTCAAATTGATGTAATTGTGATATTGATACCCACAGAATTTCAGCACATTCTAAAGGTTGAGGTTTTCCTGTGATAATATGGCAAAAATAAACAGATAGAGTTACGATAAATTCACTATAAGAGTGAGTAATATCAATTAAATGATTATCTACCTCAATTATTACCCCTAATTCTTCCTTAATTTCTCTTTTGATGCAGTCTTGAGTTGTTTCTCCTACTTCTATTTTCCCTCCGGGAAATTCCCATAAATTCGCCATTAAACCAGTAGGTAATCGTTTATCAATTAATACCTCTTTTTTCTGGTTAATAATTACTGCAACACCGATTTTTTTATGGGGAAGATTAATCATAATTTTTATTCTTTCCTAGAAGTTTATTTATCAGTTTTAAAGCCTTATTTTTTTTAGTTTTTAATATTAAACTTAGATTAATTTGAGTTAAAAATTTTAGAGAAAGAATATCAAAAAAAGTCCCCTATTAGGGGATTTCAGGAAAGATTTTATTTGACAAATAAAGGCATAATTTCGGCGGCGGTGAATAAACCGTTAAGATTACGCTCATGTAGTTTAATTCCTGCTTTAAGATAACCAAAGGCAGTGCCACAAACGTTAGCAGCCATACTGGTTTCATCTCCTAAAGTAAAAGTATGAGTAGAAATTTTACCTTCAAAAGTTCGCCCTGTTACCTTTACATTTGTACTAATAGGTTTTTTCGGATTACGAGTATCCACCACGCCTCCCACCGTCACTTGATGGCGATCGCAAATACCAGCTAATTCAAGCATAATATCGTCAGCGTGCTCCATATTTTCGAGGGTTAGAATACCGTTAGTTTTATCTAAAAAAGCCTCTACTTGTGCATCAGTCATGGCTTTAGCCTTATCAACGTTAAATTCAGGTAAATGAGCAATATCCTCCCGAATAGTGGCACGATAAGCCTCCCAGTTGGCAATACCGACTCCAAAAGTAATTTTTACTTGATGAATTTCGGCGAAACTTTGAGCGGCAATGGCGGCGGCGGCGGTTAATAATCCGGGGGTTGCACCACAACCAGTTAAGTAAGTAATACCAGCTTTGTTTAAGTCGGTTTGTAGTTTTAATAGTTGCTCAACAGCACTGGTACGTTTTAAAGCATCCACTAAAACCCCTTGCCAACGAGAAGAAATAAATTGACGAGTGACATCCGCCATAAAAGTATTAGGCAAATTAGGTAACGCTAAAAAATAACCATCAACATCGGCGTGAGCAATCAAATCAGCAATGCTATTATTACTTAAAACACCGTATTCTGGTAAATATCCACTTGATCCTTTTTCATGGTAAATAGAAATTAAAGTATCACAATCTAAACCATTAATGTTGTAAGCATAACCTTTTTGATCAGCTACGGCTACTAAACACATTTCGGACTTTGGTTGTAATATTCTAGCAGCTGCTTGTCCTAAACCACCAAAACCTAAAACACCGATTCTTATTTTATTTTTTGTCATAAAAATTCCATTTAATATAATATGTTAATATCGTTTAAGGTAACTTTAAATAAGATCATCATCGTCAATGGAATCTACATCCATTTCATCTAAATCCGTATCAAAATCATCCTCTTCTCCTTCGATGAGATCTGAAATATCATCATCTTCAGGCATAACACTGGGGATAATTTTTTCTTCTTTTTCTTCTTTTTCTTCTCGGTAAATAATGCGATTATTTTCTTTTAACCAGTCTAAAAGAGAACCGTCTTGTTTTAAAGGTATTACAGGAGCTGGTTCATAACGTTTTTCTTGATGTAAAGCGGGATTTTTCATAATAAAGATTAAGAGTAAAATTTGAGCAGTAGGTAATTATAGCATTTGTTTAAGGGATAAATTATGATGAATTTAAAAACAGAATTATTAGAAGTCATTGCCAACAAAAATCGAGGTTTATTAGCCACAGAGATAGATAAAATTAAAATTTTGACGGCAGTGGAAAAGTTAGAAGACTGTAACCCTAATGTAAATGTCTTTGATAACTTATTATTACTCCAAGGTGATTGGCGATTGCTTTATACTACCAGTAAAAATATTTTAAGTTTAAATAATCTTCCTCTTGTGCAATTAGGGGAAATTTATCAATGTATTCGTACTGATAACACAAATATTTATAACATCGCAGAAATTAAAGGTTTACCTTTGTTAGAAGGATTAATTTGTGTAGTGGCTAGTTTTGAAATTGTTTCGACAAAAAGAGTGAATATTAAGTTTCAACGTTCTATTTTTGGATTACAAAAAATATTAAGTTATGTTTCTCCTGCCAATTTAATTAATCGGATTGAAATGGGAAAGAAATTTTTTCCTTTTGATTTTAGTTTCGGCAAAAGTAATTTTAATCAAAATAATCCGCAAGGATGGTTAGAAATAACTTATTTAGACGAAAATTTGCGCATTGCTAGAGGAAATGAAGGTAATGTATTTATTTTAGAGCGTTGTTAAGAATTTTTGCCTCCTAACCCTCGATTTTGAGGGAAATTAACTTATTATTTTATAGAATGCGATTAAATAAAATTAATTGTTAAATCAAACATTATCTACTGTTTTTTGTTATAAAGTGAAAGTAAAATTATCCACTAACGCCCCTGGCACTAAGCAACCTCCTAAGGAGCGAGATTCATAAGTACTAACTTGAGGGATAAATTCACGAAAATCAGTTAAAGCAATTAAATTCTTGCCAAAAAATGAGTATAGTTGTTCATCAAAGCGTAAATCTTTAATGGTTGCCACTATTTCCCCTTTTTCTACCCAAAAACAACCGTAACGAGTCATACCTGTTATTTTACCTAAACTGCGATCGCTCCAATTAAGATAATGTAAATTAGAAAGATATAATCCTGTATCGATGGCTTTGAGTATCTCCTTTTCCGATAACATTCCTTGAGCTATTTCTGGCGATCGCAAACCTTCAAAACTATTAGCACCATTAGATTTTAAGCCATATTCTACGGCGGTGGGACTACTTATTAAACTATTAATAAATTTACCTTCGACAATTAAAGGTAATTCATCTTGAGACATTTCCCCCAAATCATTAAAACGAGGCACATTACCACTATGGAAATTTTCCTTAAGAGTGAATAAAGGTGAGAGATTTTCTCCTTGACGTAATTTTGCCAAAGCACTGTCACCTTGCTGTAAAGAAGCCTCACTAACTCCACCCCAAGAAAACATACTCAGTAAATCAGCTATAGCCGCAGGTGCTAAATAAGTGCGATAAGTGTCTGGTTTAACCTCATGAATAGGTAAATTTAACTGTAATAACTCCTGTTTATGATAATTAATTTGATGTTGATAGTTGTCTAAATCCCAATGTCGAGCGGAAAAAGTACCTTTAATAGCTTTATGATTATCATTAATTAAAGAATAATCCACAAAAAAAGAGTCCGTAGCAAACCAATGTTTTTGCCCCAAAGAATTATAATTAGCTCGAATAATTGAACCACTAGCATAATAACCAGTAAAATCGATACCTTGTAGGGGATTTAAGATAATTTCGGTAGCCGAATCTGTAGGTAATAAATTCCCTTGATAAATTTCATGGGATGAGCCTTGATTTTGTGGTAAAACAATGTAAGGATCAGGAGGAAGAATTTTAATTTCTGTTCTTAAATAAGCTAGATTTTCTAAAGCTATTTGTAAATCAATTTCTACATCTCCTGTTAAGGGAAATTCAGAGGAAAAACTGCGTTGATTAAAGATTAACTTTAAAGAAACTTCTCCATCGATAACTATTCCTGTTTGCCTTACTTTAGCGTTATTAAATCTAAGAAAGTGACTATTTTCTGCTTTTAATTGTAAAATTAAATATTCATCTTTTTCTAATTGTTCAAATAGTTTTTCACTGACTTGATTAAAGGATTTTTCCCAATTATTATTACTCTCAAAATTAGACATTTTTTAGACACAATTAAAAATTAAATTACCATCACAAGATTATCTTATCCCAACTTCAACAAAATAAATCGATAAATCTTGCTAATAGCTACACCAGATGTTTTTGATGCTTTTTACTGCCCATTTTTAATTACTTTTCTCCCTCTGCTAAATTTCTTGCTGTATATAAGGCACTATCAGCTATATATATGGTTTTAAAATCCAAATTTTCCTGATATTTTTTGATTAATTCTACAAATACTTTTTTTATCGGATTCATTGCCATTACCTACCCTTCTGTAAGGTTACATTATTAAATAATGTCTTTGTGTATCTATTTTAGTATTCTATTGAAGTATGTAGAATGTGGGTTTTATGAATTTGAAAGTCCACAATGCCTAAATAGTTTTAGGGGATTATTTAAAAAATTTCTCTAAGGACTTGACAGAAAAAAAGAAAAGAGATACAATAACAACCATAGAGGATTAAAAGTCCACTACTGGTGTGAGAGAATTAAATAGAGAAACCTTTGGGGTCGAAACATGGCAAGACTCCCAAGGGTTTTTCACTTTTAGGGCATAATTGATCATGACAAAACAAAATCAATCTTTACCGACATCCTTTCTTATTGTTACGGGTAGATTTATTTGGCAAAAATTATGGTTATTGATGATGTCAAACTTAGCACCTACTAATGATAAAGGTAGTTATAATCGCCCATCAAGTCAATTTTGTCATCAGATTAGTCAAGAAAAAGATAGTATTTATACAGCAGAAGCAGGGCGTTATAGTTTATATGTTGGTATAAGTTGTCCTTGGGCGCATCGTACTTTAATGGTAAGGACATTAAAAGGTTTAGAAAATGTTATAGAGGTTAATTTTGTTATTCCTGCGGTGAATCAAGGAGGTTGGATAATGGAAAATACTTCTGAAAATTGTCAAACTTTACGGCAACTTTATCAACTATCTAAACCTAATTATAAAGGACGTTGTACCGTTCCAGTTTTATGGGATAAAAAAACAAAAACTATTGTTAATAATGAAAGTAGCGAGATAATTATCTTACTGAATAATGAGTTTAATCAATTCGCTAAAAATGCACATTTAAACTTATATTCTGATGATTTAAAAATAGAAATTGATCCATGGAATGAGAAGATTTATCATCATATAAATAATGGTGTTTATCGTTGCGGTTTTGCTCAAACTCAATCAGCTTATGAAGAGGCTTGTAAAGGATTATTTAAGATATTAGATGAAATTGAGGCAAATTTGACGAATAATCGTTATTTATGTGGTAATAACCTTACATTAGCTGATATTCGGTTATTTACTACTTTAATTCGTTTTGATATAGTTTATTATAGTTTATTTAAATGTAGCGTAAAAATGATCAAAGATTATCCAAATTTGAGCAGATATTTAGATGATATTAATAACTTATCATACATAAAAAATACCTATGATTTAAACATGATAAAAAAAGATTATTATGGTAATTTATTCCCCCTTAATCCTAGTGGAATAATACCTTTATAGTTAATAGTAAAAAATTCTTAATTCTTAAAATTATGATTGATCGCATTTTAGAACCAGAAGTAATGGATAATGATATAGAAGCCTATGAATATGATCAAATGAACTTTACTGATGTTAATACTGATTTTGCCTTATTAACAAGTAAATTAAAAGGAAAAAAAGCAAAAGTATTAGATATTGGTACTGGTACAGCACAAATTCCTATTATTCTCTCAAATTTACAACCGCAATGGCATATTATCGCCGTTGACTTAGCAGAATCTATGCTTAAATTAGCTAGTAAAAATATTGAAAACGCAGGTAAATCTCAACAAATTACTTTAACTTTAGTTGATGGCAAAAAAATGCCCTATGATGATCATAGTTTTGATATTGTGATGTCAAATAGTTTAATTCATCATATCCCTAACCCTTTAGATTTATTTAGAGAAATTGATCGAGTTGTTAAGTCTAATGGTAGTATTTTAATTAGAGATTTATTACGTCCTGAATCAGAAAATGATATTGAAGAAATAGTTAAACAAGCCAATTTAGACTATAATCCTCGTCAAAAAAAGTTATTTAAAGATTCTCTAAACGCTGCCTTAACTTTAGATGAAATAAAAGAAATAATATCGCAAATTGGTTGGCATAATGCTCAAGTATATCAATCTTCTTCTCGTCATTGGACTTTAATAATAAATTAAAATTATTAGGAATTAAAACTGAGTTTTCTGTTAATATAACATGGGTTAATTTTTTTACTAAAAATATTTAAAATAGTAGTGATTAATCATCAATTACTTAAGGCTTTTAAGAAACTTTTTATTGAGCCAAAAAACCCTAAAGATAGACTAGATTTTTGATTACTATCTCCATCATTTTCTCCTGCTAAAATTCTATCTAATGTTTCTCCTAAAGGTTTTTGTGATACTTCCGCCATTAGTTTATAGTCTTCTTCTCCTTCTTCTTGTTGCCAAACTTGCCATAAATTAGGATAAGTGCGTAGTACTACTGCGGATTCTAATGGTCTAAAATAATAACAAGATTCTAATATACTTAAAAATCTCTCTCTTAATTGTCTAGCGGCGTAACCAATGCCAACGATGGAAACGTCTTCTAATTGAGGAATTAATAATATAACAGGGCGATCGCCAGCGAGGTTACATAATCTTTCTACCAAAGAAACTTCTATGGCCGAAGGAGAAACCACCAAAAAAAGTTGATCTGTTTCGGTAATCTTCATATCAACAGGAGTGCGACTACTCCCAATATCAGTAACTCTAAAATCCGTTTCTCCCCATTCTCTTTTTGCCAAAGCAGCCGCACCTGTATCGGGAAAAATTACTTTTAAACCTATGCCATATTCATCTTTAAAAAATTCGGCAAATTCTAAGGCTAAATACTGGGCTTTTAAGGCTATTTCAGGAATAACTAAGTCAACGGTAAGGCGATTACAACCGCTATCTAAGGCTACTTTTAACGCTGATTTTGCTTGTAAAATAGAGTCTTCTAAAGTTTCAGGAATCATGATAAAAAATGAAGAATTAAAGATTAAGAATCAAGAAGCTGTTTGAAAAGCATCCTCGCCTCAAAATTGAAGGGTATTAACCAAAATTCGGTTAAAAGTCCCCCAAATTTGGGGGATATAGGGGGCAATTCCATAACATCTAAGAATTAACAATTCAAATGATATAATATTGCGTTGGCACTTTGAGAAAAATTTTATCATAAATGACTAAAACAGCGTGGGTATTTCCAGGACAAGGTTCACAAGTTCAAAATATGGGTGTAAACTTACAAACTATGGCGATCGCCCAAGAAAAATTTACACAAGCAGAGGACATTTTAGGTTGGTCTGTGTTAGGAATATGTCAGGGTGACGAAGAAATTTTGTCTCGTACTCTTTACACTCAACCTTGTCTTTATACCATCGAAACTATTTTAGTTGATTTATTGAAAGCAGAGGGGAAAAATCCTGATTTAGTTGCAGGGCATAGTTTAGGGGAATATGTCGCCCTTTATGCTGCTGGAGTTTATGATTTTGCTACAGGCTTAAAGTTAGTGCAAAAACGAGGGGAGTTGATGGATAAAGCCGAAGGAGGGAAAATGGTAGCTTTAATGAAATTTGATAGACAGACATTAGAAAAGGTAATAAATGCCACAGAAAATGTAGTCATTGCTAACGATAATAGTGATGGTCAAGTAGTTATATCAGGTGAACCAAATGCAGTAGATTTCGCCGTAAATGAAATAAACGCCAAATTAGCTATACCTTTAAAGGTTTCAGGGGCTTTTCATTCTCCATTAATGGCCATCGCCGCTTCAGAATTTACTCAAATCTTAGAAAAAGTTACTTTTAATACTGCTAATATCCCAGTTTTAAGTAATATTGATCCTACTCCCACCCATGACGCAGACACCATTAAACAACGATTAATTGCACAAATGACGGGGGGGGTTCGTTGGCGAGAAATCATGGTAGAATTGCCCTTACAAGGCATCTCAGAAGTGATAGAAGTAGGACCGGGGAAAGTCCTTACAGGGTTACTTAAACGCAGTATTAAAAATGTAAACTTAATTAATTTTGACGGTTAATAATTCAAAATCAAAAACAAAAATTTCTCATTCCTAATTATTTTTCTAGCTTTCGCCACAACAAGTGTTAATGCCTAAACTTTTAAGAATTAAATCACTAACAGCATTGGCGATGGCAAATTCACTATAAAAACTTTTCTGAAAATCAAAAGATTGCATTTCCATTACAATCGCAATCACTAATGAACCGAGATCGTTTTCTCCTTCTAACCGTTGACGAATAAAGATTTGAGCTGCCCTTAAAGCAATGGTTTCATTGATAATTTCAGGGATAAATTCTTCATTTAACCATTTATGTAAACTCTCTTTAAGCCATGTTTGTTCAACATCAGGATTTGTTACAGGAGGTAAGACAATAGGAGGAATAGGTTGAGACATGATTAAATATTATTATATGTTTCCTTTATTAGAAATTATATATATTTGGTTCATTAGTTATGATAGATATTTCCTCTATTATTCAAGGATACGCCCATGGTAATTTTTTAATGGCCGATGACAACAATGTTTTAGCATGGTATTCTAGTGACCAAAGAACTTTAATCCCCTTAGATGAGCGTTTTCGTTATCCCAAATCTTTACAACGAGTTTTGAATAAAAATAATTTTTCTGTAGCTATTAATCGAGATTTTTTAGGAGTTTGTCAAGGTTGTGCTAATAGAGAAACTACTTGGATTTCTGAAGAATTAATTGATATTTATTTAGAATTAAATCGCACTGGTTGGGCTTATAGTTTTGAAACTTGGCAAAATGATCAATTAGCAGGAGGTATTCTTGGTATTGTTATTCGAGGTGCTTTTATTGGGGAATCGATGTTTTTTAATATTCCCGATGCTTCTAAAGTCGCTATGGTTAAATTAGTAGAACATTTGCGAAAACAACAATTTGTATTACTAGATGCTCAAATGCAAAATCCCCACCTTGAAAGATTTGGTTCTTATATTATTGATAATAGACAGTATATGAAATTATTAGCCAAAGCCCTTGATAGTCAATGTCATTTTGAAATATAAAATATAAGTCAATCAATTTTGAGCTGGTTTAACTGACATGAGGCACTCATTAACCTGTCAAGTTTTAATAGGTGTCAGGTATCAGGTATCAGGTTAAAAAAATGAGTTGATAGATTATTCTTCAACATTCTTCCCTAACTCCCCTTTTCCTTTCTATCTCCTATCTCCTATCTCCTAACTCCTATCTCCTATCTCCTATCTCCTAAAGTTATTGACGAATAAGTGATGATTCATTCATAATTATGATAACCTAAGATAATTAGATCGATTTGTCAGTATATATAATTGAGTAGGAATCAATGACTTCTAGCGAAAACACGTCTAATCCTATACCCTTTAAAGAATTTACCGCTTTAAAACAAACGGGTTTTTTTGAAAATCTCAAACAACCTCGATTTAGTGGTCAACTTTTGCTGACAGGCCCACGACAAACTAAATGGGTATTTTATCTTTATTTAGGACGACTGGTTTATGCCACTGGTGGAAATCATCCCGTTAGACGATGGCGCCGTAATTTGGTAGCTTATCTGCCTCATATCCCTTCTCACATGACTTCTATTCAAGGAGATGTTGATCGCCTAGAATTAGATGATCATAATAACTGTTGGGAGTATGAATTATTATGCTTCTGGGTTGAACAACAAAAAGTTAGCCTAGAACAAGCTGCAAAAATGATTCGTCAAACGATTGTAGAGGTACTATTTGATGTTACTCAAGCAATGCAGGTTACTTGTGAACTCAAAGCGGATAAAAATTTACCCTTTTCCACTCGTTTGGTATTAATCGATGCAGAACAAGTAATTATAGAAGCACAAAAAGGATGGCAAGGGTGGCAAACAGCGAAGATTGCGGATCGATCTCCAGATATGGCCCCCATTATCACCCAACCTCAAGAATTAGAACAACAAACAAACCCCCAAATTTATCAAACCCTAAGTCAATTATTAGACGGGCAACAAACTCTTCGAGATTTATCCGTGAGAATGAAAAGAGATGTGGTTACTGTCACTCGTTCTCTATTACCCTATGTTCAAAGGGGTTTAGTTCGTCTGATCGAAATATCAGATATTGAACCGCCAAAACTTCCACAACATAACGATCTTGATGATCAAGCCTTAAATAATCAAAAAATTACCATTGCTTGTGTTGATGATAGTCCTTTAATTTGTCAAACTATGGAAAAAATTATTACCACCGCAGGTTATAACTTTATTGGTGTTAATGATGCTTTACGCGCCATTGCTGTTTTACTATCAAAAAAACCAGACTTAATCTTTTTAGATTTAATCATGCCTAATGCTAATGGTTATGAAATTTGTAGTCAATTAAGAAAATTAACTTTTTTCAAACATACTCCTATCGTCATTTTGACAGGAAATGATGGTTTAGTAGATAGAGTAAGAGCTAAAATGGTGGGCTCTACGGATTTTATTAGTAAACCAGTCGATACGGCTCTAGTGTTAGATACAATTCGGAAACATTTAAAACTAACGGTATCTTAATCAATTAACAAATAAATTAAGGACAAAGGACAAAGGATAAATATAGATTATAATTACTTCTTAGGCTTTGATAATGTCCTAATCAACTCGTTTTCTGCTATATAATAAATAGAGATTTAAACTTATGGGAAATGCACTGATTGTAGATGATTCTTCTACAGAAAGAAAAATATTAGTTAGTTATTTACAAGAATTAGGTATAACGGTTACTACGGCGGAAAGTGGCGAAGAAGCACTAGATAAACTTAGTAGTAACATTCCAGATCTGATTATCCTCGATGTTGTTTTACCCGGTAAAAGCGGGTTTGAAGTATGTAGAGAAATAAAAGCTGGAGCAAATACAGCAAAAGTACCCGTTATTATTTGCTCTACTAAAGGCAGTGAAATGGATAAATTTTGGGGAATGAAACAAGGTGCTGATGCTTATATTCCCAAGCCTGTGGATAAAGATGAATTATTTTCAGCAGTGAAAAAGTTAATCAAATAGTTACATAACTAATTTATTTCAGGGTGAATCAATTTCCCCTGTTATTCAAGGTTTAAAAAATTAACATAAAAGACAGTTTTCGAGTTATGAGTGAACAAATACTTCCTTTCTCCTCTCAAAGAAAAAATTTAGTCTCCGAAAGACAACAGTTTTTAAGATTTGTGCTGTTACCTGATACAAATTTAATGATTTCACTATCAGAAATTGCAGCAGTGTTAAAAATTCCTTTCGGACAAATTATTGCTATTCCAGAAATGCCTTCTTGGGTAATTGGTGTTTATAATTGGCGAGGAGAAATTGTGTGGATGATTGATTTAGGGCAACTTTTAGGTTTTACCCCTTGGTATCAACAATCGGTGGTTTCTTCTCATCATAAAGCGGTGGTTATTCATCCTAGTACACAAGATCGTAAAAATAGATCTTCGGGGGATTTAGTGGGATTAATTGTGAGTGACGTTAATGATATTGAATTTTGCGACACTGACAAGTTACATTCTCCTCCAGCTTCGGCGGTTACTCCTGATTTAGCACCTTTTTTGAGAGGATATTGGATTAAAGAAAATGGTGATATTATTGTAACTATCGATGGTGATGCTATTTTTGCCGCCATGCCGAAAGAGTAAGGAATCCTAATTTTTTATTCTTCTAATTCCTCCTTTTTTTGGTGAGCATATTTTAAATTTCCCCAGGTAAGTTTTTGTTGTAAGGTTTTAATGTCTCCTTGTTTTGCTGCATTTTTAACATCTCTGATATAATGAGCGTTAGCGATGGCTTCTTCTTTAGATCGTGAACTGGTTTCAAAACATTTTTCTAAGGATTGATAAATACCAATACGACGAATTTTAGTGAAAAACTGACGCTCAGTATCCAGTAATTTAGTCATTAATTCTAAGTGCATTTCATCTTCACATAATTCCTCTAAAATTTGCCATTCTTCAATGCCTAGTAAACTATTATTAGCACCAATACGAGGATCTATAAAGTCATTTCCCGTAATTTGTTTATAAATACGAGGTAAACTATCATCAAATTCGTGTTTTTCTTCTAACCAAATACGACGAATTTCGCTTAATTCTTCCGTAGTGATTAACTCAATGTTTTGAAATTCTGGAGGTGCAAATTTTTGGATACTGACTTGTGCTTCTAATACCTTTGTTAACCAATATTCGCGCCATTTTTTAAGGTAAGGACCAGGAATAGGCTCAATAGAAGTATCACCATCTACATTACGCTCGAATAACTCTACTTTTCCGTAAATACGGCGAAAATCTCGTTTATCTCGATCATTTTTTATATCCAATTCGTTGCGAATATCTAATAAAGGTTGTAACCATTCTTTTTCGTCATCGTTTTGAATCATTGCCTCCATCGATTTATCTTTACTTACCATAGTACATACCCAACAACCGAAGCGAGAATCTCCGCAACTAGGGGTTGAAGTATCAACTACTAAAGGACATTCGTTATCAGCAGTAGCGCCTCGATACATAACGAATAAATCTTGATTATCTCCTCCCCAAGGATTTTGCCACTGTAACAAATATAACCAAACTTCATCAGTACGCCAATCTTCAATAGGAGTATAAATATAAGAATTAGGTAAACGAGAATTAAGGTTTAAACGGTCACGAAATCTACCTTTGGCGTGTTTTTCCATATTTTTAGCACGAGTAACACTCTCGGCTTTTCTAACCCCTAAAACAAGGATAATTTCTCCATTATTGCGGACACTTTCCCTAATAAAACTATCTGCTGGTTGAATTTTCATTCTATCGGTACACCACCGAAATCCGTGACGAGGTGCAGGATAGCCTTTTCCCATCAAACACACCCAAAAAGTATCTTTAACCGCAGGAGTTAGTAAATGAGGCTCAAAAGGCATTTGTTGGGCAAAGGCGGCGATTTCCATTTGTTTTAAACAACCTTTTACCCAATGGGCAACAATCGGATTTTCCACTAAAGTATCTGTGGTGATGACATAAACTTTTTTCTGGCGTTTTTCAACGGGTAAACCTGCGATGGCATTCCAAATTAACTGTACAATACAAGAACTGTCTTTTCCGCCACTATAACCAATAATCCAAGGAAAATTATCTTGACAATATAACTCCTGAATTTCAGCTGTTAAAATTTTAATATCAGCGACTAATTCTTCTAAACTGCGAGGAGGAAACAGAGGAATTTGAGTACTATTCATAGAATAATTAATAATGAACAATTAGTGATAAATAACATCTTAACTAAGTATCAACTATGTCTGGAATGTAATCATAAAATTAGTGAATGATTAATAAAATTATCAAATATATGATAAAAACTTAATGCAACACAATGTGAAGAAAAGACGAAAATCACTATCAATAAAAAGATATTGGCATTATTATAAGTTGCGATTATTGAGATTAAAAGAAAATCCTCACAAAATTGCTAGGGGTTTTGCTGCGGGAGTTTTTGCAGGATGTTTTCCCCTTATGGGCTTACAATTTGTTATGGCGATAATTTTTGCTTTTATTCTCAAGGGTAATAAATTTACCGCCATCATTGGTACATGGATTAGTAATCCTTTTACTTATGTTCCTTTATTTTTATTTAATTTTCAAGTCGGTAAATTCTGTTTGAGTTTTTTTATTGATAATCATCACATAGAATTTAGTTGGGATTCTTTAAAACAAATTAGTGATTTAGGTACAGAAATTACTACTACCCTGTTATTAGGCTCTTTTATTGTTGGTTTGTGTTTTAGTTTTGTTGCTTATTATGTAATTCTTTATCTGTTGAAAAAATGGAAAAAAATTAGTTAATTTCGTCGTTGAGGATTAAAAAATAATGCTCTAACAACGGCTTTGCGTAAATCATCACTTTCGGTAGTCGTATTTTCCCATAAAGTTTCATAGTAGAAAAAAGCTACTCCTAAACGGTATCGTCTTGCCTGTCGCACTTTATCCTCAATTAAAGTAATGGGAGTCGGTTTATTTCTTAATCCTGTTAAGATGGCTACACCAGTAGGAATTTTTTGTCTAGCAGATTGTATTTGTGGAGTGTTTAATTCTTTGACAAATGCTTTTAAATCAGGACGATAAACTTGGATAATTAACTCATCCACAATGCCTAAATTTACCCATTTATGCCAATCCTGTAAAAAGATATTGTAGGCAGTATGATAAGGATTTGGTGCGACAGAAAAAATAGCAGATGGTTTTCTTTCTTTAACGGCTTTATTCAATCTCACCATAAAATCAGTAATTTTATCTGCACGCCATTTCACCCAATCGGCATTTTTAAAGTTAGCTGGAGGATCTTTTTTTGTTTCTTGTTTATATAATGCTACAGTATAAGGATCATAACCAAAATCTCTAGGTAATACAGTATGATCATCAAATTGAATACCATCTACAGGATATTTGGTGATAATTTCTAAAACTAAATCCATGATAAACTGTTGTACTTGGGGATGAAAAGGATTCAACCAAACCACTGAACCACCAGCACTTTCACCTATCTTACTTCCATCTCGGCGATTCGTTATCCATCGAGGATTTTTGATGGCTAATTCGGAAGATGGCGGTGTCATAAAACCAAATTCAAACCAAGGAATTACTAATAATCCTTTTAAATGTCCTTCTTCAACAATATCACCAATTACATTCTTATTATGTTCACTAGAGCGCACCAGAGGAGGAATGCCAACTCTTTCTGCCACTTCACTAGGATAAGAAACATAACCAGAATTCCAAACTACAGGGTAAATAGTATTAAAGTTTAAATCCGCTAATTCTCTTAAACTATTTTCTAACCCTGAACGATCTAATAATATATCAGTATCATTTTTAGTTAGCCAAACTCCTCTAATTTCAGGGAAAGATGATTGACTGATAACTTGCTGAGGGTGAAGAAAAACAATAAAAAATACTGAGACTAAAAATAAGATAATAGTTTTTTCAATTTTATTAATATTTATCTGTGGGAGGGTAAAAAAATGAGTCATTCTCAAGATACCAAAAATTTGCTTAGTCTATGTTACCAATAATGAGGAATTAGGAGTAAATATCATTAGACTTCTTACAGACAATGATGATTAGGAACGAAGTAACCCTTAGTGGTTCTATAAATAATATAGTAGGAAACCATCCGTAAGCCATTAAAGGGAGAGGATGCTTCTAAAAGCCAATGCTGGGAGTAATTTCCTAGATATGCAGACAAAGAAAGGACGGATTACAAAGAAATTTGGGGATAATTAGCCGTGTTTATGATTTTGAACCCTTTTTGAGGTAAAAGATATAGCTGTGAAAACTCACCAAATAAGGAAATAGAAATTTCTCTTCCTGGCAAAAACTTTGTAATTTAGAAGCTGTATGGGGTGAAAGTCGCACATACAGTTTTAAATCAGAGTGCGAGAGGGTGACTTCTCCTTCGACTGTAACAGTTAAGAAATTAACGTTTTCCATCCCAATTAATTTTACTTTTTATTTTGCAAAAGGTCTATTAAATTTTTCTTTCCCGACTCAAATCAAAGGAGAAAAAGAAAAAAAGATAAGATCAAAAAGGTAGTTAAAATTTGAGAATAAAAAAACTTTTTATACTGTAGGGGCTTAATATTAAGCCCTTATTCAATGATAATGAAACTTTAGGAATAAATTTGAGATTTTATCTTCTCCAAGAAACTTTAGGTAATACTTGCTCTAAATCAACTCTATCTCTATATTTATTGGCAAAGTTAAGTAAAGAATCCAAAAGAGAATCCGATAAATAATGAGGTTGTAAACCTAAGTCTAATAATTTGGTATTTTTAGCGTTAAAATAGTGTTCTTCTAACTCAACTCGAGGATTTTCTATGGTTTTAACTTCTACTTTTAAGCCCATAGTTGCACCCGCTTTTTGTACCATGTGGGCTAAATCATTGATACTAAATAACTCCGTAAACTGGTTAAATACTCTGAATTTTCCTGCTTCTGCTGGATTGGCGATCGCAAGTTCCATACATCGAACAGTATCACGAATATCAAGTAAACCACGAGTTTGTCCGCCACTACCATATACTGTGAGAGGATGACCGATAGTTGCTTGAATACAAAAACGATTCAAAGCAGTACCAAAAACTCCGTCATAATCGAGACGATTAATGAGTAATTCATCCATCCCAGTTTCTTCCGTTAAGACACCATAAACGATACCTTGGTTTAAATCAGTAGCACGAATACCCCATACTTTACAGGCAAAATGGATATTATGGCTATCATGTACTTTACTTAAATGATAGAAACTGCCTGGTTGTTTAGGATAAGGTAAAATATCTTTACGGCCATTATGCTCAATTTCGATATAACCTTCTTCAATATCAATATTAGGAGTACCATATTCTCCCATAGTGCCTAACTTGACAAGGTGAGAATCAGGAAATTCCTCTTTGATAGCGTAAAGAATATTTAATGTACCAACTACGTTATTTACTTGAGTAAATACAGCGTGTTCTCTATCAATCATAGAATAAGGAGCGCTACGTTGTTCGCCGAAATGTACAATAGATTCAGGCTCAAATTTACGACAAGCTTTGATTAAGAAATCATAGTTAGTAATATCACCGATAAATAATTCAATTTTTTTCCCTGTTAACTCATACCAACGTTGAATCCGTTTTTGAATCGAAGCAATGGGAGTTAAAGTTTGTGCACCTAATTTGTCATCCCAGTGACGACGAGCTAAACTATCAAGAATAGCTACTTCATAACCTTTATTGGAGAGGTGTAATGCAGTCGCCCAACCACAGTAACCGTCACCGCCTATTACTAATGCTTTCATTTTTACTATTTTTTTTAGTTATATCAATATTTAGGTTAATTTACCAATTATTGGACACAAATGATCATCATTTTCGTTAAATATAAAAATATTTGAGTTATTCATTACTCCCCTCTCCCCTCTCCCCTAATTACTATCTCCTAATTACTATCTCCCCTCTCCCCTAATTACTATCTCCTAGAGTGCGTTATCAATTAAGCCAGATTTATGATTGAAGCTAAATAAATATTCACCCAGAAAAAATATTTTTCGTTTATCATATCTGGTAGTCATTGCTCTATACTGTTTCAATCTGGCAACAAAATTCTCAATTAAATGTCTTGCTTGATATAAATATTTATCATCTTCTCCTTGTTCTTTTAGGTTAAATTAAAATAATTAATTTGTTTTTTTAGAGCTTTTTAGTAAATATTCACAAATCCGATTTTATCAACTATAATTATTTATCCCAAAAATTTTTAAAATTTTATTATTATGAATATTAACCAATCCAAACAATGTTTAAGTTATAAATTATTGCCTAATTGTTTGATACATTCATTTATTGCTAGTGTCAGTTTTTTTACCTTAATAAATCAATGTGGGATGGTATCAGCAAACACAGAAATTATGATCGATCCTTATAATGATTCTGGTAGTGGCACAATGCCAATAAAATCACAATCAATCAACACAAATTTTCCTTCTAATACTAATAATAATCAAAGTTTTCCCACACAAAATCAAAATTACACCATGGGAGAAATATTTGTTAATGGTAATCCCACTCCTAATCCTCCCTCTGTAGTTTCTGGAAATTTAATCAAATCTAATCAGACTTTACCAAATATACCTCCTTTATCACAACCTTATAGTAAACAAAATGATAATTTTGCTATAGATAATGACAACAATAATATGCCGTCAACGAATTTTTCTCCTCTTGATGAAATTCCTAATAATGTAGAGGAAAAAAAACTCATAAATTCTAGTAATAATGTTAATAACACTCCCAGAAATATCAATTTAACTCCCCTAGAAATTAATAATAATCCTAATAGTGAGACTATTCATTCTGTTAATAAAAGAAGAAGTTTAAATGATATTTTAGTCTTTTCTACTCCACAGGAAAATAACTCTCAAAACTCTAAAATAATTCCTTCAAATCCTATTACTTCACCTACAATATCTTCTCTTACAACCAAAACAAATAATATTTATAAAGTTTTAGTTAAAGTTGATAATAAAAATCAAGAATCTCAAGTAAAATCCCTATATCCTGAAGCATTTTTCACTAATTTTCAAGGTACAAGAATGTTGCAAGTAGGTGTTTTTAGTTTTTCAGAAAAAGCCGAAGAAGTATCTCAATCTCTAAAAAATAATGGTTTAAATGTTAGGATTATTAATTAGTGATAAGTACTTAAAATAATCAATTTTCAAGTCTTTTTCTCCATTGTTCATCAATTTTATCTCTTTGTTCTAATTCTTGATCTAATAAATCTTTTTCCGTAGAATAAGCTAAATTTTCTTGAGTAATAATTGTTTGATTTGCAAATTCTTGAGCATAATTAATTTTTAACTCTAATTCTTGATTTGATGTCAGTAGATTTGCTCTTTCTTCCCTCTTATAATTTCTTTTATTTACTTGATTATTTCGCTTTTGTAACCAAAAATAACGAATTAATGGAATAGTTAAATAACTGATACCATAGGTTAATAATAAAGGATAAAGAAAGTCAACAAATAAGATCAAACCTCCTCTTTCTTGGGCTATTTCTGGGGTTAATAATGAGCCTAATACTAAAGCTAATACTATATTAACAGCACCTAAAGCGATCGCCCATATTTTTTGTGTGCTAGTCGCTAAACTAAATTGCCATAAATTTTCTTTTAAATAACGAGAAACGGCTATTTTTTCTCTTTTTTCTGCTTTAACTTGCAACTGGGGGAAATAATAAATAATCTCTCCTTTTTCTGATACTTGAGGATAACCATTAAAACGGATTAAAACAGGTAAAATATAACCTTCGTCTTTTTCATTATAAATATCAATATTATCCAAATAAGGTGCTAATTGTTCTGCTATGATAGCACCATTATTATTCTCAATTATTGTAGTTATTCCTTGCCAACGTTTCTCCTCAAAATTAGCGTTAGGATTACCATCACCAAAAAGAAAAGAATAAATTGATTCTAAAAAATTAAGCTCATTTTCAGAGGAATTACTTTGTTGTCTTTGATAACGTCTTTGTTGATAATTAGGGGTAAATATCCAGAAAATATCAGGGGTAAACCAAAAACGGGGTAGAAAGAAAAATCCTCCTCCTTGTCTTCCAGAGTTACTGTTATTATTATCATCATCACTTTTACTATTAATTATCACAATAGCTATTATTATTAAAATAATAGAAAAAACCAGTAAAATTCCAAAGGATATTCTAATTAAATAAAAGATAATTTGCCATGCTTTTTGTAACCATTTCTGCCAACGCAATTGCCAATATTTGTTTCTTAAAATACTGCGAAAATTAGGAGCGAATAAGTAAGCTATATCTCCTGTTTCTGCTACTTGTAAATTACCGTTAGTTTCTGCCGCAATATTTAATAATTCTTGTTGCACAATTTTTACATCTAACCCTGATTTTGTAGCAACATCCCCTATGGTAACTCGATAGTTTAATTCTTCGATGGACTGCATAATAGCAGAATTTGGACTCTTCATAATTAAATCATAAAATTAGTAATTAGTGTGAAAAAACCTTAGATATTAATATTAATAAAATTTAATTGTCTGTGGTTAATTTTTAATTGTTAATTGTCAAGAACTTTTTGATAAGATTTTCGTCTTTTCAGGTACATTTAATTATTATTATCAACTATTGTAGATGTTTTCTTTAACTCGTTATTGTCTGTTTCTTTCCATCTTTCTAACTTTTGTCTTGATTCCTTTTTCTAAAGCTATAGCGGCAGAGGAAATTATTTTAAAATATAGTATGTTGCACCAATCTATCCCCGTAGAAGATTTAACGGTATTTTGTGAAACGGGAGAAACTTCTTCGGCTTTAAGTTATTTTTTGAGGTTGGCAAATCAAAAACCTGAAAATGTCAAAAATACTCTTTGTCGAAAAATTCCTGTCAATGGGGTAATGTTATCGAAAATTTTAAATAATCCATTCGGTGAATTTATTTTAGATGGTTTTGCACAGGTAATTACTACTCCTACTCAAAAAGCTAGTCGTGAATCTTTACGAGGCGCTGTAGTTACATCTGCTTTAAAAGACAATAATCTCAGTATCATGGAAGTAGCCCAAAATTACCCTACCACAGAAGTTCATCTTAATGGCGATCGCTTAATGGAAATTTACAAAAAAATGGAGGGAATTTTAGGCAGTCTTCCCTTTTAACAAGTTTTCGGTATCAGGTATTAGGTTTTAGTCACATAATTGATAGAAATTTATAATTATCCATTAAATAATAAAACCCTCACTTAAATTAGTTGTACCGCAGTTAATTTGTATCCAAAAATACTCACCTTTTTTACCCCAGAATTTATATTGTAGTAAGCGATCGCCTACACGAGCTACTAACTGTTTAAAGATATGAGTATTTTCATCCATAATATTAACTTTAAGATTAGGGGGTAAAGTATAAGAATCATTAATACCATAAAGACGGAAAAAGATACTATTTTCAGTGTCAGACTTAGGCAATAAACCGATAACTAAAGCTAAAGAAAAGCCATTGACATCAACACCGAGATTAATGCGCTTACCACACCATAACCCAGCATTAGGATTATTAGGCTCTAAACGCCAGATACCTTCGGCAGCATTCCAACGAGTCTCATCATCATGGGATTTATTCATGATATAGTTAAGAGCCTGTAGTGCTTGATGTTTATATATACTATCAGGGGAAAGAATACTTAATCGTTGTGCGGCGAACTTCAATTGTTGTTCATCATGAAGCTCATAAATATATTGTAGATTAATTTCTCCTGAACGCATAACAATACCATTAGGAGGAAGAGAAGGAAAATCATTTACCAACTCAAGACTTTGTGCCAAATCTCGAAAATGTTGCCATCCTTGGGTATAGGCTTGATTAAAATTATGATGTAGCCATGCGCCTAAACTAATGGGTTGATATTGTTGATAAAGATGTTGACGATAAACATCATCACTAAATATTGCTGCCCACTGGATAAAATTACAATGATGACGTACTGTTAGGCTATTAACTTGTCTTAATTGTAACAATAAATGGTTTTTTTCAGAATCTGATAATATTGGTAAAGGTTGATATTTAGCCTTAGAAGAAAGAGCATATTTTTCAAATATAAATAATAAATTAATATCTCCTTCCACTAAATATTCAGATAAAATATATTGATAAAAAGTATCATCATAGATACCTGAATTTTTAATATCTTCATAGGTAATAAAACCCCAAAATCTTAACCAACCATTTTCTAAGTTAATTTGTACAGGTAAAAAATAATCTCCACGAAAACGAGGAATATCTACCCATTCTTGAGAAATATTTAACTCAGTTAAATCATCACTTTCTTGAGGTAATAAAATTAAACGAGTAGAATTATTATTAATAACAATAGGAGTGCCATTAACAAATTCCCACATAGTCGATAAATTATAATTATCTAACTCTAATTTAATGTCATTAACCTCTTGATAAGTTATTTTTAACCATTTTAATAAACAGAGGGAAGAAAGTGCATTTAACATAGCTTGATGTCTGCCTCCATTAAGAGAACAACTTTCCGAAATTTCCTGGGCTTTTGCTAAATCTTTTGGAGAAAATTTTAACCATAAATGCTCAGAATTAAAAGCTGTAAATAAATCTAAAGACATAATATTAATTTTTTTGTTATCTACAAGAGTCATGATTTGAAAATTAACTATTATTGATTAAAAGATGAGTATAGTTAGTCATCCATTCTTCAATTAAATGAATAAAACTAACTTTTATATGCTCAGTTTCAGGAAATATTAAATTGAATTCTAATTGAATATTCTCTTGAAAAAGATTAGCAATTTTAAGACAAAACTGATTATCAATTTTAGTATTAAAACTCCAATTTTTATTGATTAAATACTGCTTAATATTTTCTTTTTCTTCCATAGATAAAGACTCATATATACAAGATATTTTAGTCGATAAAAACTGTTTACAATGTTGTTGTAACCAACTATCTAAAGGTGTTTTAAAATCAGTTATTTTTGCTTTTGTTAACTTAACTTTTTGCTCAACTAATATTTTTTCGATGAGAGATTCTAGTAATATTTTTCTCACTAACTTAATTTCTCTAGCTAATTGATACTGTTGAGTAACAAAATTAGGATAGTTTTTAGACATAACTAATACTATTTCTATTTGAGTTATTTCTATACCTTTCCATAAGTAAAATAGAATTTTTTGTGCCATAGTAAGTTGAGAGAAAGTCGTAGTTAAAATATTATTAACTAAATCCCATTGTGTCTGCTGATAATCTTTTTCTTCTTGAAAATCTAGGCTCATATCTTCACTTAAATTATCAAGATATTTATCAGAAATAATTGTACGAGGGTTACAATATTGACGAGCAAAATCAATACAACTTAATAAAATTGCTTCACAATCATCTGAATTTATAGAAGAAAAAATATTACCTTGTTTAGTAATTAGAAAATTATATTCATTACTAATTTGTGTATAATGAGAAGAAGAGGGACATTGTAATTGCTTATTTTTACTCATTACACGAGGTTGATAAATAAGATTAAAACATTCCCAAATAAGTAAATATTTTTGTAAATTACTTCCTTTTAAACCTCCTATTTTTTCTAAACATTTTCTTCTATTAGAAACATTTAATTGTCTTAATAATCCCCAATCTGAAGCCCTTTCCCACCCCATATATTTATAGGCTTGATCAATTAATTGGCATTCTATTTTATTGGTGGCATAAGTAGTTAATTTAAACTTAAAATTACCATCATATTTAGACAATAATTGTACAGGAGAAGAAACTAATAAATTTGCCCACTGAAAATAATCTAGCCAAGTAAATAAATCCCAATAATTTTGCAATCTTTGATAGACTTTTTTACTAGCAAAAAAACAAGATTCTTGTAAATAAGCAATTAAATGTTTATATTTAAGTTGATCTTGATTATTTTTTAACCACTGTAAAAATTCTTGGGCAATTTTATCTTCTTCAGCACAAATTATCTGTTGTTTAAGTAACAACTCCATATTTCGCTGTAATTCTGGGGTTATTTTCCAGTAGGTAATCAGAGAAGAGGATTCCTCTTTCACATAGAGAAAGGAAGAAAACTGCGTCACAAGATTAGTGCGTTTTTGCATTTTCATAAAGTAGATTAAGGTAATTCTCCTCAAACTTGGTTTCCTTATCTACTTATCAGTGTCGTTTTATGAATTTATGCACTATTTTTCAAAATTTCTGAAATTTTTTTATGGAAGTATAATTGTGAGGAATTAATAATCTTAACCCGTGCAATCCAATGTTGGCTTAAAATTACTATTTCCTTTTTTTTCGATATAGTCATCTATCTTCTCTAGCAGGGTTAAAACTCTTACTACGAAAAGATAAAAATTTCTGGAGATATTTATTTAATGCGACTTAAAACATAATCTGTTAACTCCTTAAGAGAGTCTGTAGCTGGAGATTTTGGCAGACATTGTAAATCTTGCAAAGCTAATTGACTATGTTGAAAAGCCAAAGCCCTAGATTTTTCGATACCATTACTATTATGGACTAATTCCAAACCTTGAGCTAAATCTCCTTCTTCGCTAAATTCTCTCTCAATTAAAATTTTCAAAGCAGGTTTTTCTGTCATCGCAAATAATACAGGGGCAGTAATAATTCCACTAGCCAAATCAGAGGCAACAGGTTTACCTAAAACTTCTTCAGAGGCAGTAAAATCGAATATATCATCAACAATTTGAAAAGCTAAACCAAGATTACGCCCATAACTATAAATTTTATTGGCGATTTCTTCTCCTGTATTACTTAAAACCGCCGCCGCTTTACCACTATTCGCAATTAAAGAAGCAGTTTTTAAATAACTTTTCTGTAAATATTTTTCTAAACTTACATCAGTATCAAAACAACCTAAACCTTGCTGAATTTCACCTTCTGCAAAATCTCTAATAACTTCCGACAATAATTTAACCACTTGAAGATTATCCAAATTCGCTAAATACCAAGAAGATTGCGCAAACAAAAAATCTCCTGCTAATACTGCAATGCGATTACCGAAAAGAGTATTTACCGTAGGCACTTGTCTTCTTAATTGTGCATCATCTACTACATCATCATGAACAAGACTTGCAGTATGTATCATTTCTGTTATTTCTGCTAAACGTCGATGTCTAGTAGTTATTTCTTGACCATTCATTGTAGCACGAGACACTAACAAAACTATAGCAGGGCGAATTCTTTTCCCCCCAGCACTGAACAAATGTTCTGCGGCCGCCCCTAAAATGGGGTGTTGCGCTTCTACCAAGGAGGTTAAATTATTAATTAGCAGGGATAAATCATTTTCTACGGGGGCAAATAGAGAGGTTGCAGTTGTCATTTATAAGTAGTTTTTTATAAAAATAGTTTACGAAAGTTAATATATCTTATTGTTATTTTAAGCTATGATTTCCCCTAGTGAGAGAGTAAATCAGTTATTTTTTTGTCAGGTTTGAAGGCAGTAATCATAAAAATGCTGATAATTCAAGGTTTATCCCTCAAGAAAAAAGTTTTTTAGATCTTTCATACAAGTCTTAATCTATGTTATTTTATTATTATTGGTAATAAAAACTCTCAGGTACTTTTTGGAGAGTCGATTATTGTAGATAAAAGATGTCTTGATAAACTTATGTCATCTAATTTACTACGGTATTGCTATGTTTTCTGATAAAAATTAACTCATTAATATTTAACGATGAATTTGCCTCTAGGTAGTTAAATCATCTTTTCAAATATGAGTCATATTTACTGTGGTGAATTCAGATTTTTATCTTTATAAAAACTTGTCAGTAAAAAGGATGTATTTTATCTGAGAAATTTAATCTTAGAGAGAATTTTATTTGATTAGCCAAGCTAAAGAAATATACTTTATCAACCAATGTCAAAATATTATTATTAATACTATCTAGTATTGATTATTTTCTTTATTTAACATAACCCAAAATATCAATTAAGGAGGATTGATGTATGCTAATTCCACTGTTGGTGATGATTTATTTATTCATAATTTATCTTTTATTAATTATTGTACAAAAGAAAATCAAAATCAGAACAAATCCTAGTCAGAATATTAGATAATAGTATTAGAATCAGATTGACATAAAATTAAATTCAAAATATTTAGATGAGTTGAAGAAAAAATTTGTTTGTCAGTAAATAGTTTATATCGCAATAAATTAAAAGTATAACTATTAAATAATAAAAAAGGAAACTCATGATAATATGAGCCAATAGGTAAAACATTTTGCAAGGGAAATATATATCTTAAATAAGATTCTAAAATTGAGCGAAAATTATTTTCTTCTCCTGATTTTTCCTCGGCTTCTGTGGCTAAATATTCCTTAATAATTTGGGGATGTATTAAAATGAGGAAAGGAAAAGCATAATATTGATCAAATTTTTGGCTATTTTGTTGAATATATTTAGTCATTATATCATCTTGCTTCATTTTTTCTAATAGTTCAATAGCGAGATTTGTTGCAGTAGTTAAGGTATCATTATATCTGTTGCTTTTGCTAATAATTCTTAATTTTGATAATAAGTCTTGGTTAATTTCTTGAAGAATTTTTATCTCATAGGTTTCTTTTAAAATGCGATTTTTAAGAGGAATAATTAGCATATTACCACTAATAAAACTAGGCTCAATTATCCCAATATTTAATATATTTGCTAGACTATTTTTTACTAATTTAATAAATTTATCACTAAAAGATTCTCGAATATTAAGATAAGAAACAGGCTTAGTATTTTGACAATCTTCTAGCCACTTTAAAATAAAATCTGTCTTACTTAAAATAGAGGTTAACTTTTCCGAAACTTCTCTTAAAATTTGAGATTGATATTGGCTTTTATATTCTTTATCTAAAAGAGTAATTAAATTTTTCATTTTACCACTAAAAGTTTCTCCCACAGAAGAGACAAATTTACCGCCAATGGGAATAATTAAATAATTATTATTACCAATTTTCCCATAACCATAAATTCTTGTCATGATAGCGGCTTTGAGTAAAATTAAAATATTGACAACATTTAATAGTTTTTCTTGTAAAGATAATTCTGCTGATTCTTCTTCATAAAAAATAACTTCTTCCCAAAGATAAAAAGATAAAAATTTGTCTTTATCATCATTAGTTTTGATTTCTCCATTTTCCTCAAATTCTCCCCTTCCTCGATAGATAACTTGGATAATTTCCATGAAATTTTGCTCGATATTAAAACGAGGTATATCTACTAAAATATGTCTAGCTTTAGGAAAAGATAAACCTCGACTACCTGAAGCCGTCATAAAAATAATTTTAGCCTTATTTTGAAATTCTTTTATTGTCTTTTTATCCTCTTCTGAGTTATTAGAATGAATTTGTAAGTAATCTTGATTTTTCTTAAAGTTAATATTAGTTTTTTCTAATTGAGTAATTAAATCTTGAAGCCGATTTTTATCTTGAATATAAACAATAATTTGTTGATTATCAGGATTACTTAAAAGGGTATTTATATCTTGAATAATTTTTTGTTGTAAATGAAAAGTTATATTTTTACTTTTTTCTTTATAGAGATTCTCGTTATATTTTTTAGTTTCGAGAAAAATTTGATAGTTAATGGTTAAACTATTGGCGGGATAGGAATTAGTATTAATAACTTTAGCTTTCTCTTTTTTAAAAGTAAACTCTGTTTGTGATAAGGGTAAAATTTTCGACTCAATACCACGATAATATATTTTATCAGGTTCGGTTTTAATATCTTTTAAATGTTGATTAATAATTTTTTCATCGACAATAGAGGCATCGGCAATAATAATTTTAGGATTAAAACCATATTGATTATTATGAAGTTTATATTTGTCAAAAAATTGGGTAATACCTGAAAAAAACTCTACCCCGCTATTGTCTCCTGTTATTTCATCAATCATGATAAAAAAGTGTTTAAATCTTTTAGCAATATTTATCATTTTTGAGTCGATAACTTCATTTTCTCTAGCATTATAAACAGATTCAAAAATTTTATTCAGATGTTGAAGGGTATCATCTTTTTCGTTTAATTTTTTCAGAGATTGAATAGAAAGAGTTACCACTAAATGACGTAGATTAAAAGTTTTTTCTTCTTGAAAAATAGCAGAAATTCCTTGGCAAAGACTATTTAAAACTCCCGTCGTTTTTTTCTCTGTATTTTCCCAAGTATCTTGATATTTTTGCTTAATTTGTTGACTAAATTTTTTTTGACGAGGTGTATCGTTTTCGCCATTGATGAAAGTAACATTTTTTAGCCTAAAATCCCCTAAATCATCATTACAAAAATATTGAATAGTCGGTTTTCCTTCATTACTTTTTATCAAGTTAGCATTACTATTAATGCAAAGTAATTCTTGTCTTTGAATATCGTTAAATTTAGTAATAATATCGAGATTAACTTGAGTGCGTGGACTAATATATAAAAAGAAAAAACCATCGTCAAAATGTGTCTCTAAAAATTTGACAATAGCAGTAGTTTTTCCAATACCCGGATTACCTGTTAAAAATAAATAAGTGAGGTTATTTTCTTCTAAGGCTTGAGTAATTAATTGATTATGGGCGTTTCTAAGGGTTATATTAGGAGGAAGGTTAAATTTTTCCTCTAAATCTGAAGGAATTTCGCCGATAGAATTCACAAAATCCGTTATTTTTTCACTATGAGAAATAGAAGTTATTTGCGGTTTAGCCGAAAGAGAGACATCAAAAAGACGATTCATAAACTTTTTCCCATCGATAAAACTTTTAGCTGCATTGGATTTGATGGTTTTTATAACGGTTTCTTTAGCTTCGGAAATATTTTCTTTTTTGATGTGTTGATAATAAATTTTTTGACAAGTTTGGAGTAAGTCAATATTGTCAGGAGTCACGGTGATAGCATTAACACTTCTATCGCTATAACCCATAACATTTATTTTTATTTCACTATTATCATTAACTAACTTTTTAGCCAACAAAAATTGATAAAAACTATAGCCATAACTACCAGCTTGAATTAATTTAATAGTTTCCTTATCGTTTCGTTTAAAGCCTTGATAAAAATAAGTTAAATCTTGCGCAAAATTTACCCCTAAGTTATTTCCTTTTTCCCCTGTATCTATATTTAATCCTGAAAAGACACTTTTTGAGCGTAAATAATTAACTTCTGTCAAAAGAATTTGTTTCCAATTTTCTATTTCTCGTAAATCCTTTAGATTCTTAAAAGACTTAACGGTAAAAATTGATAAATCTACCACCAAAAGATAATAACTTTGACGGCGACGAATTAATATTAAAGTATCTGCGCGTAAAAACTCTCCTTCTTTAGTATATCTATCAATATCTATATCAATATTGCCTAACTGAGAAAGTAAAATCAAGAAGTTTTCTTTCTCACTTTTATGAGTAACAACGCTAAAACTATTATCTTCAACAAAATTACATTGACAGTAAATAATTTCTAACCGTTGATATTTTTCATTGCTAACAATGGTATCAACATATTCTCGAAAAAGATTAAACCCTGATAAAAAACCTTGTTGGAGTAATAATAATATCCAGTCTTTAATTATTTGCTTGTCTTTAATGTTAATAACTTGGGAATCTTCAAGGATTTTCTTTTCGATTTTACTCAGATTAATTTTTTCTAAGTCTTTTTGATAAATAGTAGAAAAATTATTTTTAATCTCTTTTTGTTGAATAAAGGAAAGAATACCAAGATTAAAGCTAATTTCAAATAATCTGCCAAAATTTGCTGGAGTTTTATCTTCCATTTTTTTTCTTTTTGATGATGTTAATGGTATATAAGAAAGTAAACATTGCGAGTCACAACTTTTTCTTTTTGATGGCGTTAATGATATATAAGAAAGTAAACATTGCGAGTCACAACTTTTTCTTT
>JAACUG010000094.1 GCA_009993045.1 Cyanobacteria bacterium CG_2015-22_32_23 | reverse complement strand
AACTTAGTGGCAAGTCTATTAAGGATTCACCTGAAGCAGGAAGTGAACGTCCATCCCATGAAGAGTGGGAACTTGACTCATTGATCAAGTTTGATTAAGTTTTATACAGCGGATGAGGAAATAATTATTATTGTTTGAAGAGAGGATCTTCCGTTACACTTGAAAAAATGTTGGTAATATAGTTTAAAAAATTTAATAAAATAATGCTGAAAAAAATTTTTATCACCTCCTTAATGGGTTTACTGCTGTCAACGGGGGTAAAACCGAGTATAGCGGGTACTGTAGTTGAAAATATCGCTAAAACTGGTACTTTTACGGTGGCTACTCCTTTTAATACAGTGCCTTATTCTTATTACAACCCTGAAAACGAATTAACGGGTTTTTCTATCGATGTCGTCAAATTAATTCATCAACAATTAGAAAAAGAATTAGGACGTAAAATAGAGCTAAATTTTGTGGAAGTCAATTCTCTTCAAGAAGCGATTCCGAAGATGATAAGCGGAGAAGCAGATATTGCTTGTAATGCTGTTTTTACATGGGAAAGAGATAAGTATGTGGACTATACTTTGAGATATACTATTTCTGGTATTCGATTACTAATTCCCAAGGGTAAAATACCTAGTGATTCTTCTTTTGCTAACAAAAAAATTGGTATTCCTCCTCAAACCTTTGTTAGAGATGCCATTAAGTTAAATTATCCTAATGCTGTATTAGTGGATGTTAAAAGTTTAGAAGAAGGTACTAATAGTTTAAATCAGGGAAAAATAGATGCCCTAGCAGGAGATAGTATCCTTTTAGATGGTTTTCGTCAACAAGTTAATCCTGATGGATTTGAGCAGTTTCCTCCCTTTGCTGAACCTTCTTTAGCCCAATATGGAGTGGGTTGTATTGTTCCTGAAAATAATTCTGCTTTCTTAAATATTGCTAATTATAGTATTGCGAGAATGATGGAAGGTTATTTAGTTAAAGATCCAGAAATGACTCAATTATTTCAAAAATGGATGGGAGAAAATGGTGTTGTCAATATAGTTAGTAATGAAGGAGTAGAGTTATTCTTTAAAAGTACCATCATTAATCATGAACAAATCCCATTCCCTAAAAAATAAAATTTACTATTGACAAAATATCATGAAAATTTCAAATCTGACGTGGTTAGGTTTTTTCTTAACCCTATCGAGTCTTACTATTTCCCCCAAAACTTTTGCTGTTGATAGTAATAACATCAACCCTAATCACAATATTGAAGCTCGTTTAAATCGTATCTCTGAAGCCTTAAAAACCACACAAAATAAGTTACCTGAAAATACTTTAAATTATCCTGATGAAGAAATTTTGTTAGGAGGATTTATCAACGGTGGTGGTGGTTTTCGCAATGCAGCAGGGGGTGGTGGTTTCGTTAATAATCGTGGGGGTGGTGGTTTCCTTAATAATCGTGGTTGGGCTGATGGTGGCGGTGGCTTTTTAAATCGTCGTTATTAATAATAATGACTACAAAAAAAATATTTATCACTTTACTTGTTAATTAATAAATTTATGAAGATAACAAATTTAACATGGTTAGGCTTTTTAATGACTTTATCTAGTCTTGCTATCGTACCTGAAACGAAGGCTTTAAATACCGATAATGTTAATAATTTTGATAATATTACTGAGAATATAGAAAGCCGTTTAAATCGTATTTCCGAAGCCTTAAAAATCAGAGAAAAAGACTTACCTCCAGATAACGATATAAAAAATTATCCTGATGAGGAGATATTATTAGGACAATCATTTTTAAATAGTAATAGAGGCGGTTGGGGTAATGGTGGCAGAAATTGGCGCAATGGTGGTAGTTTCCTGAATAACAATCGTGGTGGTAGTTTTATTAATCAACCCAGAAATTTCCTTAATAATCGTGGTTGGGGAGATGGTGGTGGTTTCTGGAATCGACGTTAATTAGCCCATCAATCTACAATTATACTCCCCAATACTGGGGACTTTTTGTCTTGATTGTCGCAAACTTAAGAAAATTAATTACTTATTACCTATTACTTTTAAAATGGCGAAGGCAGAGAAAAAAACATCAGAAACATTAAAAGATACCTCAAAATTTGGACCTATTTCTTTAGTTATTATTCAACCAACTTCTTTTTGTAATTTAGATTGTGATTATTGTTATTTACCTGATCGTTATTTACAAAATAGGTTATCTTTAGATTTAATTGATCCTATTTTTAAAAGTATTTTTACGAGTCCTTTTTTTGAAGATAATTTTACAGTTTGTTGGCACGCTGGTGAACCTTTAACGATGCCAATTTCTTTTTATAAATCCGCTTTTCAATTAATAAATGAAGCTGATAAAAAATATAATAAAACTAATTTTGGGTTTAATTATTCCTATCAAACAAATGGTACATTAATTAATCAAGGATGGTGCGATTTTTGGCAAGAATATCCTGTTCATGTGGGTGTAAGTATTGATGGTCCAGCATTTTTACATGATAGTCATAGAAAGAATCGTAAAGGTGGTAATTCCCATGATTTAACCATGAGAGGAATTCGTTATTTACAAAAAAATAATATTCCTTATAATACTATTTCTGTTATCACGGAAGAGTCATTAAATTATCCTGATGAAATGTTTAATTTTTTCCTCGAAAATGAGATTTATGATATAGCTTTTAACATGGAAGAAACTGAGGGGGTTAATGAATTAACTTCTCTTAATGGTAAAGAAATTGAATTGCGTTATATCAAATTTATTGAACGTTTTTGGCAGTTAGTAACGGAAAGTAAGTTACCTTTTATTGTTCGAGAATTTGAGGTTTTAATCAGCTTAATTTATAGCGGAAATAGACTTAAAAATACTGATATGAATAAACCTTTTGTCATTGTTAATTATGATTATTTAGGAAATTTCTCTACATTTGATCCTGAATTATTATCAGTCAAAACAGAGAAATATGGTGATTTTATTTTTGGAAATGTCTTAACAGATACCCTTGAATATATTTGTGATAGCAATAAATTTAAAGCTATTTATCATGATATTAATGAAGGAGTAAAACTATGTGCTGATAGCTGTAGTTATTTTGGTATTTGTGGTGGTGGTGCGGGGAGTAATAAATATTGGGAAAATGGTACTTTTGCCTCTACGGAAACTCAAGCCTGTCGTTATCGCATCAAAATTTTAACGGATGTTTTAGTTACTGCCATGGAAAAATCTCTTAAGATTATCTCTTGATTATTTTCTCAAAAACTTTGCTAATAAAACAATAAATTTTTCTGTTTTTCTCTTCCTATCTAATTATCAATAAATTCTTAATAATTACTATCTCAAAAATATCTATTTATTTAACTATATATTCTTCATAATTAACGTTTAATTTTATGCAAACTGTTGATTGGATTGTTATCGTTGTCTATTTAATTATCACTATGGTAATTGGTATCTATTTATCGGGTAAAGCATCGAAAAGCCTCGAAGATTTCTTCTTGTCGGGGCGATCGCTTACATGGTGGTTGGCGGGTACAAGTATGGCTGCGACTACGTTTTCAATTGATACACCTTTGTATATTTGCGGTATTGTAGCAACAAGGGGTATTGCTGGTAATTGGGAATGGTGGAGTTTTGGCATAGCTCATGTTGTCATGATTTATATTTTTGCACGATTATGGCGTAGATCAGAAGTTGTAACCGATGCAGAACTAACAGAGCTACGATATGGTGGAAAAATGGCAGCAATTCTCCGCGCTACGAAAGGATTTTTATTTGCTGTACCCATTAATTGTATTGGTATAGGTTACGCAATGTTAGCGATGGTAAAAGTAGTTACAGCATTGCAATTATGGGAAAGTCTCGGTTTAGACTTAGGCGACAGTGGCAAGTTATGGAGTGTCATCGCTGTTAGTATTTTTGTTTTAGTTTACTCAGGTTTTTCGGGATTATGGGGAGTAGTCGTCACAGACTTTTTTCAATTTTTCCTTGCTTTATTTGGGGCGATGGTTGTGGCTATAATGGCTGTTAATCACGTTGGTGGCATTCAAGAGTTAATTCCTGCAGTACAAAAAGCCACAGAAATAGATGTTTTATCTTTGATACCTCTTACCAAAGGAGAAGGTTTCTTTAATTGGCGTTGGAGTGATGTGGCAGGAATTAGTTTAAGTACTTTTTCCGCCTATGTATTTGTACAATGGTGGAGTTTTCGTCGTAGTGATGGCGGAGGAGAATTTATCCAAAGATTAGTCTCCGCAAAAGACGAGGCAGAAGCAGAGAAAGCCGCTTGGTTTTTTAATATTCTTAACTACATTGTTCGTACATGGCCTTGGATTTTAGTCGCCTTAGTGGCGATTGTCATGTATCCAGATCTCGAAGATCCAGAATTAGGTTATCCTAAATTAATGTTAGAATTTCTCCCTCCAGCCATGTTAGGGTTAGTGGTAGCCTCCCTTATTGCGGCTTTTATGAGTACAGTTTCTACCTCCATTAACTGGGGTGCATCTTACCTCACCAATGATTTATACCGCCGTTTTTTTGTACCTGATGCCACCCAAGATCAGTTAGTATTAGTGGGAAGGATAGCTTCTATTGTAGTTACTTTTATTGGTGCGATCGCAGCTTTTTTTGCTACGGATATTAGTACTGTATTTCGTTTAGTAATTGCTATTGGTACAGGACCAGGATTAGTGTTAATTTTACGTTGGTATTGGTGGCGTATCAACGCTACAGCAGAATTAGCCGCCATGATAGCTGGTTTTATCATCGGTTTAACTAGCGTTATCCCCAACCTTAATCTTTTTCCAGCGGATTTTGGCTTAAGACTAATGATTATCTCAGGTTTAACGGCTATTATTTGGATTACTGCTATGTATTTAACCCCTCCTGAATCCGAAGAAACTTTAAACAAATTCTATCTAAAAGTGCGCCCTGCTGGAATTGGTTGGCGTAAACAACAGGAAGAAACAGGAGTTAAACCGTTGCAAAATCTAAGATTAGATGTTTTAAAAGTTATCGCTTCGGTGTTTTTGTTATTTGGTTTAATGTTGTCTATCGGTGGCTTTTTATTATTAAAATCCCTCACAGGTTGGCTATGGTTAATTATTGCTGTTATCGGTGGTTTTTGGTTACGACATCTCAATAAACAAAGAATCTTTCCTATGCCTCGCCCCGGTTTAGAATAATAATAAGTAGGGGTAAATGGTATTTACCCAAATTCTTTGATTTTCGCCCAAATTATGTGGTATTAACTCAAATTATTTTATATTCACTCCCATAATAATTTCGTTGATTTTGATATGAATATTTCTGAATATGAAACAAGGATAAAGAGTTTTTTTGAACAAGAAAAATACGAAAAAGCTATTGAGTATATTGAAACAAATTTATTTGATAATCCTGCTCATAATTTATCTAAAATTTATCTAGCCTTAGCTTATTTTTGTCTAGGCAATGATGAAATTTATCAAACAATTTTATTAGATTTACTCTTTAATAATCAAGAAGAAGAATTAATTATTCTCTCTCAATCTATCTTAAATATTGCTGAGTTAAAACTTAATCAACAACATACTGATTTAGCTATTAAATTATATCAACAAGTTTTAGAAATTGATGCTCAATCTATAGTAGCTTATATCAATTTAGCTCAACTTTTTACTCAAAAAAGTAATTTTGATGATGCAGTTTTTCTTTGGCAGGAATTAATATCTATTCAACCTAATTTAATTATTTCTTATCAAAATTTAGGACTATTATGGCAAAATATTTGTGAATTTAAAGAAGCGATCGCCATTTATAAAAAAGGATTAAATATCGAAGAAAATAATCTTAATATCTTATCAAATTTAGGTAATTGTTATCTAAAAAATAATCAACTAAAAAAAGCGAAAGATGTTTTCTTAAAAATTATTACCATTGATTCTAATAATTATCAAGGTTATGGAGAATTAGGTTATATTTATCTTTTGGAAAATGACTTAAATTCAGCAATAAAATTATGGCAAGAATTAACTAATCATCAACGGTTAGTTTTTGAAAAATATTTGTATTGGTATAATAATAATATTAAACCTTTTTTTACTGATCATAAAGCAATAGAATTAAATATCACTTTAATCAATTCTTTAGTTAATAATGACAATCAAGGCAAAATTGCCCTTAATATTGCTAATTTATTATATCAACAAAAAAATTATCTTTTAGCCATTAATTATTATGAAATTGCTTTAAATAATAACCTAGAATCAGAATCTATTTATCAACATCTTATTCTTAGTTTATTTTATACTCAACAAAGAGATAAAATCCTTAATTATTTAGACAAACTTTATAGCATAAATCCAGAAAAAAGTCAAGTATTTTCACAACTAATTAATAATCAAACAGTAGAAAATAAGAATAATGAAAACTTAGTTAATTCCCCTAATAATTATTATGATAATGTAGAAAAATGGGCAATAAAAAATGATTTAATAAACTCAAACTATTATAATTTTAATTTAGATAATATTTTAAATTTAAAACCACCAAAAACTATTGATAAAAATATCCATCCTAGCTTTTATTATCCATCAATTATTGAGTTACCAAAAACTTTTTTAGTCAATATTCCTCATGGTAAATTTTATTTGCGACAAGACGAAGCAAGTAGTGCCGTAATGACGGAAGAAAATTATCTAATGGGTAATCTTTCCCCTGAATCTCCAGCATTAAGTCCAAATCATCCTGATAGTCATCCTAGTAAACATTCTATTTTAAAAACTAATTTTTTACCACCAATTCAACAAATAGAAGGAAAAGTTATTGTTTTAGCAGGATTATTAAATAAAATTTATTTTCACTGGTTATTTGATATATTACCTAGAATAAAATTATTAGAATTAGCTAATATAAATTATAGAGAAATAGATTATTTTTTAGTAGATAATAGTACCAATTTTCAACAAGAAACTCTCAAAATATTTGGTATTCCTTCAGAAAAAATATTACCTTTATCTTTTCCTCTACACATACAAGCTAATAATTTAATTATACCTTCTTTTCCTAGTTCAATTGCTTGGATGCCTTCTTGGAGTTGTGATTATTTACGAGATAAAATATTAGATGCAAAAAGTATTAATAATCAGAGAAAAAGATTATATATTAGTAGAAATAAATCTAACAATCGCCATTTAATTAATGAAGAAGAAGTAATAAATCTTTTGTTAAATTATAATTTTGAAGTCATAAACCTAGAGTTATTATCAGTCAAACAACAAGGAGAATTATTATCTCAAGCAGAAATGGTTATTTCTCCTCATGGTAGCGGTTTAAGTAATCTTGTTTTTTGTCAACCTAAGACTAAAGTTATCGAAATTTTTGCCCCTAATTATGTTTATCCTTGTTATTGGTTAGTGAGTAATTTAGTTAACCTTAATTATCATTATTTAATAGGAGAAATTATCGGGAGTAAACACTTTCATTCATTGCTTTATCCTGATTCACGTTTTGAAGATATTTACTTAAATTGTGAAAAATTAAGACAACTTTTAAAGATAATAATTTAAACATAAATTAAGGTAATTGTTAATTATTAATTGACAAACTTTAAACAAATTTATCATTGCTTAATTTCGCTCAATAATGCCACCGCCTAAAAGTAAATCTTGATGATATAACACAGCAGCCTGACCGGGTGTAATACCAAATTGTGGTTCATCAAATACTAATTTTACTCGTTGATTATCTAAAGGAATGACATGGACAAATTTTGGAATACTGCGGTATCTAATTTTAGCCTCAGCTTTGATGGGGTTTTTTGGTTCACTTATTGAAACCCAATTCATTCGACTAACAATACATTCCGTTTGTCCACCTTCATCACGGGTTGCCACAATAACTTGATTCATGACAGGATCTAATTTTACCACATATAAAGGCTCTGCATAAGCAATTCCTAAGCCTTTACGTTGGCCAATGGTATAATGATGTATTCCTTCATGTTCTCCTAAAATATTACCTTTTAAATCTACAATTTGCCCTTGTTTTGGTTTAATATATTGATCTAAAAAGTCTTTCATCGAACCATGACTTTCAATTAAACATAAGTCTTGACTATCAGGTTTTTCTGCCGTTGTCAGTTTAAATTGATTTGCCATAACCCTAGTTTCTGTTTTTGTTTGTTCTCCCAAGGGTAGAATTAAATGGGCTAATAATTCTTGAGTAAGATCATAGAGGAAATAAGATTGATCTTTTGTATCATCAATGGCTTTTAATAACTGATAGCGATGATTATTTTCGTCATATTTGATTCTCCCATAATGTCCTGTAGCAATTTTATCAATACCTAGAGTATTTTTAGCGTATTCTAACATAGGTGGAAACTTAACCACACGATTACATTGAGAACAAGGTAAAGGAGTAACTCCCGATTCATAACCTGACACTAAGTAATCGACAATATAAGTCTGAAAAAGATCACGAGTATCTACTATATGATGAGGTATGTTTAATTGTTCACAAATAGAGGCAGCATCTACCATTCCTTCTGAGCAACATTGCCCTTTTCCCTTCATTAACCATAGGGTTAAACCTTCCACTTCATAACCTTGACTTTGTAAACTAGCGGCGGCGACAGAACTGTCCACACCACCCGACAACCCGACGACAACTTTATTCATAACACTAAATAAATAACGATAAACAATGAATACTAATAATTAATTTATATATAAACCATGGCAAAAATAAAACCATCAACCTAACATTATCTTGAATAGATAGTAATAATTGATGGCTTTTTATGAATGAGTGATTAGTGAAACTCAAAAAATGGAGATGTTTAGAAGTATTCTACTCTTTGTTATCATCGGACTGTTGAGCAGAACCATTACCGTTATAATCTCTTCTTTTAAATTTAGAATTGAAAGTAGTAGTTTTTTTTCTAAACTGACGTGCGTAGGCTTTATTACGTTCTGCTTTTTCCTTTTTAGGATTACTTTTCGCCATTATATCCTCATAAATAAATAGGTTTCTTTTGAACTACCCACTCCAAATCAACGATTGTCATCATATTTCCTACCGTGGGAGGTTTTCTTAGAAATTATAACATTTTATGGTTAAGATGGTAAAAAACGATCTAAAGCTGATTTTAATGCTTTGATTTCTTCCTCAATAGTCCCATCTTTGGCAGCACGAGTAATACATTCGCTCAGATGTTCATCTAAAATTAATCTGGCAACTCTATCTAAAGCGCCACGAATAGCCGCAATTTGAATCAATACTTCTGGACAATCCCGACTTTCATTAATCATAGTTTTAATACCTCTAACATGACCTTCAATGCGAGATAAACGATTAATTATTTTCCGTTGAGATTCCTCACTATGAATATGACCATGGGAATGTTTCTTGTGATCATGATAATTATGGGAATGATTATCGGAAAAAGTTGTTGTCATGGAATTGTTATAATATTAGTCCTTTAAAGGGATTATATCATTACAGCTATGTAATCAGTGTTGAATTAACTTTTTGATTATGTATTTCAAACTTTCCATCAAATAATTTTCTATTAGTGACAAAATTTTCAGGAAAAGGTGCAAGATCTAAGTAGAATATAAGTGTTATTTACTTCTAATTCTCATGGCCATAGTCCAACCTGTACCTACGGAAATTCTCGAACAAGTTGCCGAGTATTTTAATATTCTAAGTAATCCTATGCGTTTACAGATATTAAACCTCTTGGGAGATGGAGAAAAATGTGTACAAGAATTAGTAGATTGCACTACAACGAGTCAAGCAAATGTTTCAAAACATCTGAAAATCATGCTACAGGCAGGAATTATTAATCGTCGTGCTGAAGGTACGTCCGCTTACTATTATGTAGAAGATTCCCTGATTTTTGAGTTATCTCACCTAGTATGTAATCGTTTAGCAGATAAAATTGAAAAACAAGCTAGTCAATTTCGTAATTTTAACCTCGCCAATAAACCTTTAATTTAGGAGTTAGGAGTTAGGAGATAGGAGATAGGAATTAGGAGATAGGAGATAGGAGATAGGAGATAGGAATTAGGAGTTAGGAGATAGGAGATAGGAGATAGGAATTAGGAGATAGGAGATAGGAGATAGGAGATAGGAGATAGGAATTAGGAGATAGGAGATAGGAGATAGGAGATAGGAGATAGGAGATAGGAGATAGGAGATAGGAATTAGGAGATAGGAGATAGGAATTAGGAGATAGGAGATAGGAGATAGGAGATAGGAATTAGGAGATAGGAGATAGGAATTAGGAGATAGGAGATAGGAATTAGGAGATAGGAGATAGGAGATAGGAGATAGGAGATAGGAGTTAGGAGATAGGAGATAGGAGTAAAGAGTAATTATGTATTTACCTTTGCCCCCTTTGCCCTTGCCCTTTGCCCTTGCCCTATTACTCATTAACGAGCAACTCCTCTCAACTTTTCTGTTTCAATAGGTTTGATCAAAAATAAGCATAATAAATTCCAGAAAATTGCTATTTGTAGTGGTAATTGACGGAAAAATTTAATTATTTTATTAGGACTATTTTGTTCAATGTTTGACAACTGTAAATTATAATCTGAACATTTTTCTAAACGAAGGAAAAATTCTGGATGTTCTGTGTCTAAAATAACAGGAAATGCTTTAGCCGCCGTATTATTTGTGTTTCTAGTCACATCTCGGTCATATTGTTGTGCATCTAATCCTACGGAAGCGTAAAAATCTGCTCTTTCATGAACGGTTAATGTATGAGTAGCAAATACCGATAAGAGGAAAAATCTTGACCACAATTTAGCTTTCCATCCTTGCCACATGGACGTTTGAGAACGTAATAGTGCGTTAAAAATATCACCGTGACGGCTTTCATCCTGACACCAATGCTCAAATTTTTTAAATAAAGGATAAAATTTATATTGGGGATTTTTTTCTAAATGACGATACATCAAAATATAACGCCAATAACCAATTTTTTCTGATAAATATACCGCATAAATAACCCATTCAGGCTTAAAAAATGTATAAACTCGATGTTTTGTCAAGTATCCCAAATCAAGGGAAATATTAAAATCACTCATGGCTTTATTGATAAACCCTGCATGACGCGCTTCATCCCTTGCCATTAAATGAAAAATCTCTGCTAACATGGGATGACGATCTTTTAATTGTCTTGATAATTCTTTGAATAAGATAAAACCTGAAAATTCTGAAGTACAAGAACGTTCAAGAAAATCAATAAAAGCTGCCCGAGTTTCTCCATCAACATGATCCCAGTTTTTCTCAAAATCTTCATCTCTAACAAAATGATTACGGTTATAATCGTTCTTCATCTCCACAATCATGGCTTTTAATTCTTCTTCTTGACTAGAAATATCCATTTTGGCGATCGCATCAAAATCAGTGGTATAAAATCGAGGAGTAAGAAGAGTCTCTTTAATAGCAGTTTTTTTAACGTTAGGTTTAGTAATAGTAGCAGTCATTTTTTATCGCTTAATAGTTATATTGCATTTTTATTATTCTAATCCTTCTAGTGATACTTAGCAATAATCTTTACATTACTTAAAGTCTAATAGTAGTTTTCTAAAGGGTTGTCAATAACTCATAATATCAAGAAAGTTTTATTTATTAAGTTTTTATAAGTTATCTTGGCAAAGAAAGATTCATCACTATATAGTAATTAAAGTATAAAAAAGAAAATCAAAAAAAAATTAACAAAGCTATGACGAATTTACTGACAAATCCTCAAGATGTAAATACAAATATCCCTCCAAGTAATTCCAGAGAACGTGCCAAAGAATTGGTAAAAACATTACAAGATAAAATTTGCCAAGGTTTAGAAGAAATTGACGGAAAAGCCAAATTTCAAGAAGATAACTGGGAGAGAGAAGAAGGTGGCGGTGGACGCACAAGAGTAATCAGCAATGGCGGTGTATTTGAGCAAGGAGGAGTTAACTTTTCGGAAGTTTGGGGGGATACTTTACCACCTTCAATATTAGTTCAACGTCCAGATGCCGTGAATCAAGGATTTTACGCTACAGGAACATCGATGGTATTACACCCAAAAAATCCTTATGTACCTACAGTACATTTAAACTATCGTTACTTTGAAGCTGGTTCTGTGTGGTGGTTTGCTGGGGGTGCAGATTTAACCCCTTATTATCCTTTTGCTGAAGATGCAATTCATTTTCATAAAACCTTAAAACAGGCTTGTGATAAACATCACCCTGAATATTATCCGACTTTTAAACACTGGTGTGATGAATATTTTTACTTAAAACATCGTCAAGAAGCCAGAGGTATTGGTGGTATTTTCTTTGATTATCAAGATAACCGAGGACAATTGTACGCTGGTTCAGATCATAATGGATTAGCAAATCAGTATAGTCAAAAAGTAGGTACAGTATCTCGCACATGGGAAGATTTATTTGCTTTTGCGCAAAGTTGTGGTGATGCCTTTTTACCTTCTTATTTACCTATTATTGAGCGTCGTAATGGTATGGAATACGGAGAAAAAGAACGTAATTTCCAATTGTATCGTCGAGGACGTTATGTCGAATTTAATTTAGTTTATGACAGAGGTACTATTTTTGGCTTACAAACTAATGGACGTACAGAGTCAATTTTAATGTCTTTACCTCCTGAAGTTCGTTGGCAATATTGTTATTCTCCTGAAGTTGGAAGCCGTGAAGCTGAATTAACAGAAGTTTTCCTTAAACCTCAAGATTGGGCAAATTTAGGAAATAATTAGGAAACAGGAGTTAGGAAACAGGGAGAAATATAAATAAATCAAGGTTTTTAAGCAAGTTTTATGTTTAAAGATCTTGATTTTATCGTTTTTTGAAAATTATACAGAAAGAGTTATCACACCGAATAAAATCCAACAAATACCGATAAATCTACCTCTATGGATTTTTTCATGAAGAATATATTTAGCGGATATTAAAGTTATTAAATAACTAATCGCACTAGCAGGGCGTATTAAACTTAAATCATCCCAACTTAGCAAACAAATTAATAATAATAAAGCGATCGCCTGACAAGAAACACCGATAATAATGTTAGTATTCGTTAAAATTTTTTTTAACCATTGAAAAATTCCTAAGAAAGAAAAAGAAGTTATATCACCAATAGTTTTCATCGCCTTAGCATTTAATAAATCTCCCATACTATCAGCTAAAACCATCAGAATAACTCCTAACCAAGTAACAGGTAAAAAAGCGCCAAAAGGAAGAGTAACAAGAATTTTACTAGCATTTTCTTTATCAACTATTAAAGTATCTCGTAATTTTTCCTCGTATTTTTCATATTGATATTGACTATAACCAACAATAAAAACCCCTCCAGAAATTATGGCAGTAGCTGACCAACGGATAGGGGTGATAGTTTCTTGTAAAAATAACCAAGCGAATAAAGCATTTAAAATATAACTTGAAGCGTGAATAGGTAAAACATAACTTAAATCCATCTTCGACACAGAAAAAAGATAAAGAAACCATGAAAAAGTTAAACTACCTAATCCAAGATAAAACCAAGGAGAAGTAAATAAATAATAGATAACATTGAGAATAACTGAGGGAGAAAAAGAAGTAATTTCGCCGTAAATTTTCATAGCATGACTCAGACAAACATCACCTAAAACCTGAGTAATGACTAAAACCAACAAAATTAAACTATTTAACACCCCGATATTTTCTCCTCTAATTGTGGATAACTGACTAACTCAAAACCATTAGAGCTTAACATATCCTTAACTTTTTGACTACATAAACCCTGTAATTCTACATCAGAGAAAATACCTTGAGGATGAGAGTAAATTTCGATAAAATTAGTTTGAATTTGAGGAATTAAACCTAATAAATAAGATTCACTCACATTACCTGTTTGCAATAAACCATAAACACGTTTTAAATATTTAATGCCATGATTACTTAATAAATTTTCGCCGTATTTTCTCAATAAACTAAATACATTAAAATAGACTATTTTTAAAAGCAAATTATTAGAATCAACATTCAAAGTAAAACTTAATTCTTCATAGGGAAGACGAATAAATTTTATCTCATATTCTTGAGCTAATTCTGCTAATATATTTAAAATAATAGGATGAGTGTGTAAATGTAAATGCCCATCAACGTGAGATAACTTTAAACCTGTAGCCTTAAACAACTCTAATTGAGCTTTAATTTCCTCTTTTAACTCTTTTCGAGCAGACTTAATAAATTGATACCTTAAACCAGCCATAGCCGCACTATCATTAAAGTTACCATTTTTATCGACTAAATGAGGAATTTGTGAGGGATTTAATGCAGATTTTCCACAACACAAAACAAGATGTAAACCTACTCCTAAATTAAGGTTTTCTTTAGCTAAATTAACGGCGGAATTTGCTTTTTTTCCTGTCACCATTAAACTGGTACTGGTTAAAATACCTTGTTGATAAGCAGTAATAATAGCCTTATTTACCTCATCGGAGTAACCAAAATCATCAGCATTAATAACCGCATATTTAGGCATCATTGTCAATATAAAAATGTTTGAATAGATATAATTATTTTATTCTAATGATAATAAATCATACAAACAGGGAATAATTAAAAACTGGGATGCTAGGATTCGAACCTAGGAATGGCGAGACCAAAACCCGCTGCCTTACCGCTTGGCGACATCCCATTTATTTCGCACATTTATTAATATAACAAAGCTCAAACAAATTTGTCAAGCTCTGGTGGAAGATTTTATTAAATATCAACTATCAACTATTCATTATCAATCATTAACAATCAACTTACATTGAGCATGATGTCTTAAGAGATGATCGCATAGCACAAGAGCAACCATTGCTTCTACCATCGGTACTGCTCTAGGTAATACGCAAGGATCATGTCTTCCTTTCGCCGCTAAGGTGGTTTCTTCCCCTTCCTTACTAACGGTATTTTGTTCTTTCCCAATGGTAGCTGTAGGCTTAAAAGCCGCTCTTAAAATGATGTTTTCACCGTTACTAATACCTCCTTGAATACCTCCTGAACGATTAGTTTTAGTACGAGTGTTTCCTTGGTCATCAATATAAAATTCGTCGTTATGTTCGCTTCCTGTTAGAGTTGTACCATGAAAACCTGAACCAATTTCAAAGCCTTTAGTAGCTGGTAATGACATAATTGCTTTAGCTAAATCTGCTTCTAATTTATCAAAAACTGGTTCGCCTAAGCCTAATGGTACGTTTCTAACTACACATTCCACTACACCGCCTAAAGAATCTTTTTCTTTTCTAATATCATCGATTAATTCGATCATTTTCTGGGCACATTCTTCATCGGGACATCTAACTATATTACTTTCTACTTGCTCAAAAGTTACAGTATCTTCATTTACCACCGCTTCTAAGTCTTTGATGCGCTTCACATAGGCGATAATTTCCACTCCTGTTACTTGACGAAGAATTTTTTTGGCGATCGCACCAGCCGCAACCCTAGCAATGGTTTCTCGTGCGGAAGATCTTCCGCCACCTTGCCAGTTACGAATGCCATACTTAGCATCATAGGTAGCATCAGCATGGGAAGGGCGATATTTCACAGCCATTTCGTCATAATCTTGTGATCGAGCGTCTTTGTTGCGTACTAAAATAGCGATAGGTGTACCTAAAGTTTTACCTTCAAACACTCCTGAAATGATTTCGCACAAGTCAGACTCATTACGAGGAGTAGTAATCTTACTTTGCCCTGGCTTACGACGATTTAGCTCAAGTTGTATCTCCTGTGCAGAAATTTCAATTAAAGGAGGGCAACCATCAATAACGACACCAACCCCTCCTCCGTGAGATTCACCGAAGGTTGATATTCTAAATAATGCACCAAAATTACTGCTCATTTATTAATGAATAAAATAGTTATAGATTTGATATATTTATTTGTTTTAACTTACCATAAATAGATAAAAAAAGTTAAGGTATCCCTAAGTTCGAGACTAAAAACCTTTTAGGAATTAGGAATAAGAAAGGAAACTGGGAATGAGAAAGGAAACTGGGAATTAGAAATTAATTACTCCTATCTCCTATCTCCTATCTCCTATCTCCTATCTCCTATCTCCTATCTCCTATCTCCTATCTCCTATCTCCTATCTCCTATCCTCCTATCTCCTATAGTCTTTATATGATGTTGTTTTTAGGTCAAAATAAAACAAACCACATTTTCATCAATTCAAATTTTTTTTGATTAAATAACCGCAACGATGCTCACCATCTTTAATCCAATTAGTTCTTTCCACATGACAATCAGGGAATAAAGAAGCAAACATTTCTAATTCATGACCACAAACTTGGGGATAAGACTCAGCTACGTCAGAAATAGCACAGTTATGCTCACTTAAGAAAAATTGTTGTTGATTATCTAAATCTGTAGATTTTTTGTCAACGCAAAACAATTCCGCCATATAACCTTCTTCTTTCCTAATTTCTACTAACTGAGCAACTCTTTGATGTAATGTTTTACCTGTGAGATATTGTCGATAATTTTCTGCTTTTCTTTGCCACTGTTTTTCTAAAACTTTGCTAACTTGATTTTCCCCTACAGTTTCGGTGAGAGTATCTAAAAAGGATACCGCAAATTCTCCATAATTTTGGGGAAAACGATCACGCCCTTTTCGAGAAAGAGAATAAAAATGTTGTGGACGTCCTGTTTTTACTTGAATTATATGGCGATCAATAAATCCTTGATCTTCTAATTCTTTTAAATGTCGTCGAGTGGCTTGAGGACTAATATTAAGAACTTGTGCAATAGTTTGAGCAGAAGCCTGAGAATCTTTGAGCAGGTATTGTAAGATAGAATCTTTACTCGATTGTTGTAAGGAAGTCGTCATAATCTCCCTTTAAAGCATCAATAAAATTAATGATTATCAAAATATGTGTGAGAATAAAACAACTTTTTAGTTGCTTAAGTTTTAAGTATAACAGGTTATTTTCTTAAAAATATTCCAAATTAAAGGTTCTTCATTGTTAATTATTAATTGTTATGATTGAATTTTATTTATAACAACCCACAACGGATGCTGTGTAAGTTCTTCCGATTTGTTCTATTCCGCCGAGTAAAAGATTAACTTGAAAAGGAAAATCATTAGGAGCGGATTTTTTCTCAATAATTAAAGGCTTTTGAGGATTAATGGTTACATTTTGCTTGTTGAAAACTTCCTCTGAGGTTTGATCACTATATTTAAGAAATAAACTGAGGTTGAATGAACCGCCATTGGGTGCAGTTATAGTAGTTACAAAACGATTAAAATTGATTCCTCCGGGTATTGCCCAATCTGTATTCCAATTATTACGAGTAATGGTAATACCAAAAGGGCCTGGAATAGTGGGTTGTGAAACAGTTTTTGTGACTTCGCTACCTTCTCCACCTACCAATGAAAGGGGGATACAGGTTTCGGCTAAAGCAGGTAAATTTACCGTAACCATTAGAGCTAAAGTGGTTAAAAAAGTGGCACGAGAAGACATAAAACACCTCTATACTTAATAAGTGCTATTATCTCATCAATTTTGTCAAAATAAATAAGTAATTTCGATAATTAGTTTAACTTAAGAAAAAATAATATTAAGGAAAATAATAATTAATTTAAGACTTTATTTGATTATATTTTAATTTTAAAAATCCAGTAATTAGCCCATGATTAGGACTGAATAAAAAGCTAAAAATAAATAATAATGTAGCTACTAATACGATGGCTGGTCCTGAAGGTAAATTAAAATAATAACTTAAATACATTCCGCTAATACTAGAAATTACCCCGAAAAAAACTCCTAATATCATCACTTCATGTAAGCGATTTACTAATAAATAAGCAGTACAAGCTGGGGTAATTAATAAAGATAAAACTAAAATTACTCCTACAGCTTTTAAACTTGCCACAATGGTTAAACCAATTAAAATCATTAATCCTGTATCGAGTAGATTAACGGGTAAACCAACGGATTTTGCTCCCAATTTATCGAAAGTATAAAATAATAATTCTTTATAAAATAAAAAGACGATTAATAAAACAAAAATAGCAATAATAATTGTATCTTTTACATCTGATAAGCTAACCCCTAAAATATTACCAAAAAGAAAGTGATTAAGATCTATTTTATTTTCTTTTTGAACAACAGTAATTAAGGTTATACCAAGGGCAAAAAAAGCTGAAAATACTATACCCATAGCAGCATCTTCTTTTATTTTTGAGTTATTTCTAATGATATTTATACACAAAGTACTAATTAATCCAGCTACGAATGCACCAATAAAAATATTTATATCTAAGATAAAAGCGATGGCTAATCCGGGTAAAACAGAATGACTAATAGCATCTCCTAATAATGCTAATCTTTGCACCATTAAATAACTACCAACTACGGCACAAATTATGCCAACAATAATAGCTATTATTAAAGATCTTTGCATAAATTCATACTGCAAAGGTTCAATTAAAATTTTTAACATTTGGGATGATTTAAAGCTAATATATAAAAGATAAAAATATAAACATTGTATTGAACATATATTTAATTTTTTAAGCTATTAATTTTTGATTTTGAGAGAAAAAAGAGACTTTTCCACTATAGGCATTATATAAATTTTCTTCTTGTAAAACTTCTTCTTTTGTACCTGAAGCAATCAAGTTTTTATTAACTAAAATAAGATTATCAAAATTATTAATTGATTCTCCTAAATCGTGATTTACCACCAAAACAATTTTACCTTCTTGAGCTAATTCTCGAAAAATATTAAAAATAATTGTCTCAGTTTTTTGATCTACTCCTGCAAAAGGTTCATCAAAAAAGAATATATCAGCAGATTGTGCTAATGATCTAGCTAAAAATACTCTTTGTTGTTGTCCTCCTGAAAGTTCTCCGATGGGGCGATGGCAAAAATCAGACATTTGCACTTTTTCTAAGGCTTTTTTGACAGTTAAACGGCTCATTTTTGAGAAGGGAAGTAACCAACCTGTTTTTTTGACTCTACCCATCATCACTACATCCCAAACTGTCGCTGGATAAGTCCAATCTATTTGCGATCGCTGTGGTACATAAGCTATACGAGATTTTTGTTTGATTAGGGGTTGATTATCGAGAAGAATTGAGCCAAACTGATAAGGGATCAAGCCTAACATAGCTTTCATCATAGTACTTTTTCCTGCACCATTAGGTCCAATAATACCTGTAACTCGATGAGGTAAAACTTGAAAACTAACATTTCTCAAAGCCTCAACTTGCCGATAACTTACGGAAAGATTTTCTACTGCTAAACTATTCAAATTTCCCATAATCTAGTCACTTTGCCATTAAAGATAAAATTATTATAACAAAAATGAAAGAATTATGAAAAAAGAATTATAGTTGTTCAAGATTTTTTTGCTCAATATCCGTTAATTTACGCCATTGTCCAAGTTGTAACCCTGATAAAGTTAATTCATGGTGAGGATTAATCCCCATTTTGACTCTAATGAGTCTTAGGGTAGGGTGTCCTACGGCTGCAGTCATTTTTCTTACTTGACGGTTACGTCCTTCTGTGAGGGTTAATTGTAGCCAAGCCGTGGGAATTTCTCGGCGATAACGAATAGGAGGATTACGCAGGGGAAATTGTGGCTCTTCTGTAATTAATTTGGCCATGGCATTTTTGGTTTTTTTACCTTGAATAACTACTCCTTGCTGTAATTTTTGTAATGCTTGAGGAGAAGGTATATTTTCTACTTGACTCCAATAAGTGCGAGGATGGGCAAAACTAGGTTCACAAAGACGGTGTTTGACTCTCGGATTGTCTGTTAATAATAATAATCCTTCACTGTCGAGATCTAATCGTCCTACAGAATAAATATTAGGTATATCAATATAATTTTTAAGAGTTTCTCTATTCGTATTATGAGGACTATCATCAGTAAATTGACAAAGGACATTATAGGGCTTGTAAAACAAAATATAAGTATATTTCATAATTCATAATTAGTAGTTAATTTTGTTAATAAATATCTAAGTAAAAATACATAAGTAAATAAACTATTAAAGAATAATTAAGCTATTATAACTAAATAATACCATTAAAAAAATGGCAATAAATCAGAATATTTTAATATAATTATGAAAGAATTTATAACTCGTTTTAATAACATCAAATACTATATTATAATTGCATTTATTGTTCTATTTGTAGCAAGTAGTTTGCGTCATATTTTATTTAGTTCAACGGCTTATGATTTAGGTATTTTTGATAATGGAATTTATCTTATTTCTCAAGGAAAAAATCCTTATGTAAGTTTTAGAGAATTACATATTTTAGGTGATCATGCTGGGTGGATTTTATATTTAATTGCGCCTTTATATTTTATTTTTCCTTCGGTTTATTGGTTATTTATCTTACAGGCTTTTGCTTTAGCCATCGCAATTTTACCAATATGGCATATAGCAAAATTTATGGATTTAACAGATTCAAAAGCAAGAAGCGTCTGTTTAATTTATATATTATATCCCTTAATTTTTAATGTTAATTTGTTTGATTTTCATCCAGAAGTAATTGCTGTACCTTTATTTTTTACAGCTATTTTAGCAGTAAGATTAAATAAAATTTACTGGTTTATTGCATCCATTATTTTAATATTAGGATGTAAAGCCGTATTAGCTTTAAATGTCATGATGATGGGTGTTTGGTTGATTATTTTTCATCACAAAAAAAGATACGGAATTATTGCAACATTTAGCGGTATTTTTTGGTTTATAATTGCCACTCAATTAATTATTCCTGCTTTTAGCGGAGAAGAAGCCGCCGCCGTTAGTAGATATGGTTTTTTAGGGGATTCTGTGGGAGAAATTTTAGTTAATTTAATCTTAAAACCGCAGGTTATTTTATCTTATTTATTTACTTCTGCAAATCTCGAATATTTAGTATTATTATTTATTCCTGTTATTCCAGCTTTAGCATGGCAAGAATTGACAAATTTAATCCCTGCAATTCCTGCAATATTTCTTAATTTATTAACAGATTATCAACCGCAAAAAGATTTAATTCATCAATATTCTTTACCAATTATTCCCTTTTTAATTTTAACTGTTATTAATAGTTTAGCAAATCACAGAACATGGTTTTATAAAAGTTCACAAATAAGAATTTGGTCAATAATTGCTTTCTTAGTATTAGCAAAATATGTTTATTTTTTCCCTGATTCTATCTATACAAAAAACTTATCAACATGGCAATCAACCAATGAAGCGATTAATTTAATTGACAAAAAAGCGTCAGTTTTAACCGCCGCCCAAATAGTTCCCCATTTAACCCATCGAGATGTAATTTTTTTAGCTACCGATGATTTTAGTTATGATAAAGTTAATGATCTTGACTACATTTTACTTAACTTAGATAATCCAGGTTTTGGTGCTTCTCAAGAAAAAATTAAAGAATTATTCAACTTCTTAAAAACTAAAGAAAACTTTAAATTAATCCATGAGAAAGATCAAATATTTTTATTTCAGAAATTAACTCCTAACAATTAATTAATATATTTTATTTCTTACCTTGTGATTCATGAGGATAAGCCATTTGTCGAAGATTAATACATTGATCAAATTCCGCCTCCGTGAGATAACCTAATTCTAAAGTAGCTTGTTTGAGGGTAAGATTTTTTTCATGGGCAACATGAGCTATGGTTGACGCTTTATCATAACCAATAAAAGGACTCAGAGAAGTTACTAACATTAAGGATTGATTGACTAATTCTTCAATGCGTTTTAAATTTGGCTTCATGCCGATGACGGTAAAATCAGTAAAGTTATTACAACTATCGGCAAGAATTTTGATGGATTGAATGACATTATAAATCATCATGGGTTTGTAAACATTCATATCTAAATAACCACTAGCACCAGCAAAACTGACAGCAGCATCATAACCCATAACTTGCACTGCTACCATAGCCAAGGCTTCGCATTGTGTGGGATTTACTTTCCCCGGCATTATAGAAGATCCTGGCTCATTTTCTGGTAATTGTAACTCATTTAAACCAGCACGAGGGCCACAAGCTAATAAACGAATATCGTTGGCGATTTTATATAATGAACAAGCAAGTACTTTTAAAACACCGCTTAACATTACCATACCATCATGAGAACCCATCACCGTAAATTTATTGGGGGCGCTAACAAAAGGTAAACCTGTTAATTGGGCGATATGATAAGCAGATTTATCAGCAAAACCTATAGGCGCATTTATACCCGTACCTAATGCTGTACCTCCTAATGCTAACTGATAAATAGACGGTAAGGCTTGATTTATTCTCGTCAAATTATCATCTAACATTCCCACATAGCCTGAAAATTCCTGCCCTAAACTTAAAGGTACTGCATCTTGTAAATGAGTTCTACCAATTTTAATAATTTCTTGCCAATTTTCAACTTTTTCTTGTAAAGCGTTTCTTAATTTTGTAACTTTAGGAATTAAATATTCATTGATGGCAATAGCTGCCGCTATATTCATGGCGGTAGGAAAAGCATCATTAGAAGATTGAGACATATTTACATCATCGTTAGGGTGAATCGGGTTTTTACTGCCTAATTCTCCTCCTAAAATTTCAATGGCACGATTAGCAATAACTTCATTTACATTCATATTACTTTGTGTACCGCTTCCTGTCATCCAAACATATAACGGAAAATGATCATCTAGTTTACCCGTAAGAATTTCATCGGCGACTTGAGCGATTAACCCCGCTTTTTCGGAGGATAATTTACCTAATTCTTGATTAGTAATAGCGGCAGCTTTTTTCACTATGGCTAATCCTCTAACTACTTCTATGGGCATTTTATCTTCACCGATGGAAAAATGATGTAATGAGCGTTGAGTTTGCGCACCCCAGTAGCGATCTCTTTGTACTTCAACAGCACCCATACTATCTTTTTCAATGCGAATATTATTAGTTTTATTCATAAAATTCTTTATAATTCAAAGCCATTAAAGATTATATTAATTATCGGGTAAAATTTGAGAGTTATCTGTTAAGTCCTCAATTTTTTTGCGAATTATGAAGATTTTTTAAAATTTATCCTTGCCACCATTAGAATATAACTTTTCTTCTAACTCCTCTTTTACTTTGATTTCATTTTCCAATTTTCAATTATTCTTTGTTTTTCTCGGGCGATCGCCAAGCTATTATTAGGTACATCATGGGTAATTACTGAACCTGCGGCAACGGTTACATCTTCTCCTATGGTTACGGGTGCGACAAATACACTATTACTTCCTGTTTTAGTGCGATGGCCAATGATAGTAGGATGTTTTTTGACACCGTCATAATTAGCGGTAATTGTACCTGCACCGACATTAACTTGATTACCTAAAGTAGCATCACCGATATAAGATAAATGAGCGATGTTGGTTTTATGTCCTATAGTGCTTTTTTTAATTTCAACAAAGTTACCAACTCGACAATTTTCCCCTAATTGCGCACCACCTCGTAAATGTGCATAAGGACCAATTTTACTATTTGAAGAAATTTTACTATCAATAATCACGGAATACAAGACATTAATATTTTCCCCAAGTTGACTATTTTCAATCAAACAATTAGGGCCAATTTTACAACCAGAAGCAATGGTGGTATTACCTCTTAAATGGGTTTGTGGCTCGATAATGACATCTATACCTAATTTTACTGATTCATCAATAGTCACACTATGAGGATCAATTATAGTAACACCTGCCATCATCCATGCGTCTTTAATTCTTTGTTGTAAAATCTCGTAAGCCGCACTTAATTGACGACGATCATTTATACCATTAATTTCGGAATAATCATCTACATCTAAAGCCATAACTTGATCTAAATAATCAAACACTTCCGTAAGATAATATTCTTGTTGATCATTATTGGTGCTTAATTTTGGTAAAACTTCCCGTAATTTCTGCCAATTAAAACAATAAACTCCAGCATTGATACGTTTATTTTGTTTTTGAGTAGCATTACAATCTCTATCTTCAATAATTGCCGTTACGAAGTTATTCTCATCACAAAAAACTCTACCGTAACCTTGAGGATTCGGTAAATTAGCGGTTAAAAGAGTAGCTGAGTTATTATTTTCTTGATGAATAGTAACCATTTTTTGCACAGTTTCAGGACGTAATAAAGGTACATCACCATTTAAAACTAGCAAATCTCCCGAAAAATCATCTAAATGGGGAATTAATTGTTGAATTGCGTGGCCTGTGCCTAATTGCTCAGTTTGTTCAACAAATTCGACTTGTGGAAGGTAATTAAGGGCATTTTCAATTTGTTTACCTTCATAACCAATAATCACTAATTGGCGATCAGGTTGCACAAGATTACAACTATCTATAGCTTTTTCCACAAGACTTTTACTTCCTAATAAATGTAAAACTTTAGGAAGTTTAGACTTCATTCTAGTTCCTTTTCCTGCGGCGAGAATTGCTACTGCTAACATAGGGATAATCTGATATTCGTTCGCTTTTGAGTATATATTAACAATGGACAATGGACAATAAAATTTTTTTGTGTTTGTTTGTAATTAAAGAATGTCTTTTCTTTTTTGCATCATCCAAGTTATCAATAAATAAATTAAACTATGTAAAATTAAAATTTGCCAATTTAAAGTTAAATTATCCCACTGGGGATTATATACTTCTGTAATTTTAAAAGGTGCTTCAATTTTTGTACCATCGGGTAATATTTTTACTTCAGGTACTAATTTATTGATATTGACTAATGAACCATAAGCACCTACAGACCAACGACTTATCATTGACCATGACAAATATTTACCGAAACCTTCAATCTTAAATAACACTCCAGAAAAGATAATTTGGGGTAATAAAAGTAAGGGTAAAGCGCTATTAGCTTGAGTGCTATTTTTTACCGTAGCTGAAATCATTAAACCTAAACAAATAGAGGCAAAAAGGGTTAAAAAACTGGTGATACTAACTCCTGCTAACCAAGAAATTGTTTCAGATTCTGGGGGAGAAAAAGCCAATAAGATTACTCCTACCATCAAGATAGTTTGTAAAAAAGCAAGGGCGCTTAATACTGTAATTTTTGATTTTAAATAAGCGAATAAATTGAGATTTACTAGCCTTTCTCGTAAGTAAATATCATTCTCTTTGATTATTTCTTGTAAAGAGGTGGCTAAACCAACCCAAATAGCGGCAGAAGTAAAGACAAATAAAACAGTTTGAGCTAAAGGTGCTAGGGCTGGATCTGCTTCTTTTCCTAAAATAAAAGGCTCTTTTTTTCTAATCGCTAAATCAATTAAAAATATACCTATTGGTGCTGTTAATAATGAGATAATTAAATTAACTTTATCTCTGACAATTAGTTGATAGTATCTTTGACATAAAATAAAGAATTGTTTTAAAAAATTACTTTTAACTTTTTTCGGTTTAACAGTTACTTTACTTTGATGATCTGTGCCTAGTTTTTGAGTAATATATTTATCATAATATTTAGAATTTTTAAACTTATTAGCTGTATCTAAAACTGCTTTTTTATTATCTAATTTAATATAAATATCGGCAAAATCACCTGTTTTTAATTCAAAAAAATTATGTCCATCTTCATAATTACCAAAATAGCATAAATTTCCTCCTTGACCTAAAAATACAAGGCGATCGGAAAGATTAATATTAGTAGTTGCATGGGTAACGAGAATAACAGTTCGCCCTTGATTTGCTAACTTTCTCAGTAATTGCATCATCTTTTTATCCAACCCTGGATCTAAACCAGAAGTAGGTTCATCAAGGAAAAATAACTTAGGATCTACTAATAATTCTACACCAATTGAGACTCTTTTTAGCTGTCCTCCGCTCAAATTTTTAACAAAAACATCACGTCTTTCTACCATTTCAATATCAACTAAAGTTTTCTCAATAATTGAATCAATATCTGCATCAGCAGGTAAACGTAATTTAGCAGTGTAACGCAAAACTTCTTCTACTCTTAAGTCACGATGAATAATATCAGATTGAGGTACATAACCAATTTGATTACGATAAATATTGAAGTTATTTCTTAAGTTTTCTCCGTTTAAATATACTGTACCTGAAGTTGTGGGTTCGATGCCTAATAAAGTGCGCATAAAAGTTGATTTTCCTGCACCACTTCCTCCTACTAAAGCAATTAATTGCCCCGGTTCAATGGGTAAAGAAATATTATTTAATAAAGTGATAGATTTTCCTTCTTTATCCTTAACAATTCTTAAAATATTTTCAGCATCTAAGCGAATATTATCCCCATTATCAGCGATTAATAATTCATCCCCATGAATAACAAGGGTATAGGGTGCAATTTTAATAACAGATCCCGATTTTACATTAATTTTTCCTTCTACTTTAATATCATTAACAAAAATACCATTACTACTATAATCGTAAAGTATATATTCTCCCTCACTTTGATAATCAATGACTGCGTGTTTACGAGATACAGTAGGTGCAATTAATTGTAAATTTGCGGTTATATCTCTACCTAAAACTATAGATTTTTCTTTTAATAAAATAGATTTTTGATTAATATTTTCTACAAAAAAACTCTTAGTGGGATCAAAAAATTGAATAGTTACTAAAACATTTAGATTTTGTCCAATTCTCAGGGTATCACCGCTATTTAAACAATAACCACCTTTTGGAGTAATTAAAGAGTTATTAATAAATAGTTTATTACTACTGGGATTTTCACCATCACCATCATAAATAAAATAGTCGTTATTAACTTTAATAATAGTAGCTTGACAACGACTAATAACTGCCCAATCAGAAGGTAATAATAAATCAGCAAATTGTGGATCTCTTCCTAAAATATGTTGATCTTTAGTTAATTCAAAATAAGGTGAAATTTTGCCCTGATTATTAATAATAATATAAGGATTTGTTGCTAAAACTGTAGAATTCTCTGGAAAATTATTCATCTAAGATATAATATTTTTATTCGAGTTTAATCTTAAAAATTTATTTAATAAAGTAATTGACAGTCAATCAACAGATAATTGACAACAACTTTTTTTGATTTCTTAGTTATTATCTCTATTTTTGGGGAAAATATTTACTGAAAATTTATCAACATTTTAAGATGAGTAAATGAAGATGTTTAACTATTGATGACTCCTTATAAATCAATAAATTCTTTTTGAATCCATCCTGTCACCCCTGATTCTGGATGATATACTTTATACCAAATAATCCCTTTCTTATCGTATTCGCTACCTAAAATTTGTATAGCTTGTCCTGTAAAGCCATATCCTACAATACGAGAATTAGTATTATTTTCAGAATAAAGGCTGATATTATTAGACATTCCTCCAATTTTTCCGTAACCTTTGTTTGTGTTATATTGAGGTAAAGTTTCAACAATAGTAGGTGTTTTTTTTTCCGTTATTGTTATTAACAAACTTGCGGATACAGACATTATAAAAGTTATCAAAATTGCCAATATAATTATAGAAAAATTTTTCTTACTTGATGCTATAGAATTTACTAAATTATCATCGGTATCAGAAACAGAAGATAAAGTCGTTTTTTCAGGAATATAATTATTTTGCGTTTTCAAAAAAGTTTGTAAATCATCATACATTTGATTAGCGGTAACATAACGAATACTCGTATCCATGGCAATAGCTTTAATTAAAATAGCAGCTAAAGAAGGGTTAACATTTGGTAAATAAGTATTGGCTTCCAATATTTGTGTATTGGCATCATGATGAATTTCTATGGGTAATTTACCTGTCAAACTATAAATCATTGAGACAGCAAGACAATACAAATTACCTAAAAAAGAAGTCCTCATCATATACTTTTGATAAAGAGTATATTCTTCTGGGTTTGTCATCACAGAATCTGTTTGAAAATCTCGATTAGGAAGTAATGAATTTATGCTAATTATTTCTTTAAATGTACCGAAATTAATTAACACAGGTTTATTATCTGATTCTCTTAAAATAATATTTTCAGGTTTTATATCTTGATGAATAATATTCTTCTGATGAAAATATTTAAGGGTAACTAATAAAGAAGATAAAATAGTTACACATTGTTTTGAACTTATAATACCTAATTGTGTTAAATTTTTTCCTTTAATATATTCTTCCACTAAATAATATTTTCCATCTTTTTGAAAATAATTATATATTATTGGTATTTGATGAAAGTTTTTTCCTAACTTCGCTAAAGTAGAAGCCTCTTGATTAAATAAGTTTTCGATAATTGTCGGTGAAATTTGCTCAAGATTTGAGGGATAAAAACATTTTAAAACCACTTCTTTCTCAGGAGATATTTTTCTATCTTTAACTAAAAAAGTTTCTACAAAATCACTGCTACCAAGTTGTTTAATAATTTCATAACGATTTAAAATTGTTAAAGACATCTCCTTTTGTAATAATTCTCTGAATATTAATTACTCTGATACAAGTATAATCTTTACGGGTAAATGTTAAACTCTGAACAAAAATACTATCAAACTCATCTTTAAATTTGATCAAACATGACAATTTTTTGGGCTATGGAAATGGAAAATTAAATTTTGATTGGATTATTTGTATTTTAATCTGCCATTAAGGAAGAAAATAGCTTACTATCATGGAAGATTGAAACTGATTAAAAAATAACAACGTCCTAAAGCCTACAGTAAATAATATTATTAATCAATATGTGGATCAAATTTCTTTTAAAAATAACTTCTAAATTAAGTTTTATTACTTTTTTCCTCCTCATTTTTACCACTTCTGCTCAAGCTGCTTTAGAATTACGGGTAGCTATCAAAAAAGGTGTTAATAACTTACAAATTGGAAGCTCAACTCCAGCCGTAATTAAGGATAGTACCAGAAAAACTATCGGACAAGTAGATGGTATGAATTCTTTTGTAGCTAAACCTAGCGGTGGTAAAGTTAGTCTTGCAGGATGGAACTCTAATAGTATATGGTTAGAACCTAGTGGTGATGGTGTTGTTTGGGTTGGCGATCGCTGGTATCGTGGGAGAGTGTTATTAACTCGTCAAGGTAGCGGAATTACTGCCGTTAACTATGTGGATATGGAAGATTATTTATATAGCGTTGTGGGTGCAGAAGCAGTACCGAGTTGGCCTCAAGAAGCCTTAAAAGCTCAAGCGGTAGCCGCTCGTACCTACGCTTTATACAAACGCAATACCAGTAGAAATAGTGTTTTTGATCTTGATACCACTACCGCAACTCAAGTATATAAAGGATTAGGTAGTGAATACACGACAACTCATCAAGCAGTACAAGCTACTAATGGGCAAATTATGACTTATAACAATCAACCCATCTTAGCCGTATTTCATTCTTCATCAGGGGGACATACAGAAAATGTGGAAGATATTTGGACATCACCACTACCCTATTTAAGAGGAGTTGTTGATTATGATCAAACATCCCCCGTATTTCAATGGAATAAAAGTGTTTCTCTTTCCTCTATTAGTCGAGTTGTTGGCGGTGTCGGTAATATTAGAGAATTAAGGGCTCAAAAAACCACCCCTCAAGGTAGAATTATTACTATGCAAATAGTTGGCGATCGCAGTACAAAAACCGTAGCAGGAAGCGACTTAAGAAGTGCGTTAGATTTACGAAGTACTTTGTTTAGAGTTTCTCCCTCTGGTAATACATTACAAGTATCAGGTAGAGGATTTGGCCATGGTTTAGGGTTAAGCCAATGGGGTACTTATTATCTAGCGAAAAATAACGTTGATTATCGACAAATTCTTGGACATTACTATCAAAATGCACGACTAGCTACCATGAAAACAAGATAGGAGAAAAATATTTTTGGCTCTACTACTTCTGTTCGTGATAAATTATGTCTAAAAAAAGGTGTCAGGTATCAGGTATTAGGTTAAATTCAAACTGTTAATTTATAATAATTGCATTTTTAAAATACTCAAAGCCATACTGATTAAAGTTTACATTAATTATTTTCTATTAATTTGTCATAACTACTGTAGGAGAGCCATATTTTTAGTCAACAAAAGTAATAAAATTCCTAATTTCCATGAACCCATAACTGATAAAATCAGAGAAAATAAAAAATATCGTTATAGATAAAAATGATTAAATCTTTTGTATCGAAACTTTTAACCTTAGCCTTAGTTATTACCATTAGTTTTATCAGCTATATAGACATTGCATCCGCTAATTTAACAGGGAAATATACTGAAGATACCATTGCCGTATTAGAATGTTTAAACACTGCCATCGAACTTCCCGATGACACCGATATTCAGACAAAAAAAGCGACTCAGAATGAAGCTAGAAAACAAATTAATGATTATATTTCCCGTTATCGCAAAGATACTAAATACGGTGGCTTAAAATCTTTTACTACCATGCAAACCGCTTTAAATTCTCTAGCTGGTTATTATACATCTTATGGTAATCGTCCTTTACCTGATAAACTCAAAACTAGACTTTCTCAAGAGTTTAAACAAGTAGAATTTGCCCTCAAAAAAGGATACTAAATAAAAAAACAATTAACCAATTAACAAGGAATAATTAATTGATATTCAAGGCTTAAATACTATTTCTTATAGTTGAAACTTTGTACAGATTGTAATTTGAATTGCGTCAATTATTTATAATAATTTGATTGAAAAATTTATATATTAGGAGGATAATTATTTGTCTAATGAAGTTAATGTTGCCATTTTAGGTGCAACGGGGGCGGTAGGTACAGAAATTATTGATTTGCTGATAGAGCGTAATTTCCCCGTTAAAAATTTAAAATTATTATCTTCTCCTCGCTCCGCAGGGCAAAAAATCCCTTTCAAAAATCAGTTAATCGAAGTAGAAGCCGTTGACGAAAAATCCTTCAAAGACGTTGATATAGTCTTAGCATCTGCTGGAGGTTCGACTTCAAAATACTGGGCGAATACCATCGTCTCATCAGGTGCAGTTATGATTGATAACTCCAGTGCTTTTCGCATGAATGACGAAGTTCCCTTAATCGTACCTGAAATCAATCCTGAAGCCGCTTTTAACCATAAAGGAATCATTGCCAACCCCAATTGTACAACTATTTTAATGGGAGTTGCTATCTATCCTTTACATCAAATTCAGCCTATCAAAAGAATTATAGTTTCTACTTATCAATCAGCCAGTGGTGCTGGGGCAAGGGCCATGGAAGAAGTGAAAATTCAAAGCCAAGCCATTCTTAACGATGAAAACCCCGTAGCCGAAATATTGCCCTATCCTTTAGCCTTCAATTTATTTCCTCATAATTCACCTATTACCGAGAATAATTATTGTGAGGAAGAGATGAAAATGGTTAATGAAACTCGCAAAATTTTTGGAGATAATAGTTTGCGTATCACCGCCACTTGCGTTAGAGTACCAGTTTTAAGAGCTCATTCAGAAGCTATCAATATCGAATTTGCTCAACCTTTTTCTATCAATAAAGCAAGAGAAATTATCGCTCAATCTTCTGGAGTAAAATTAATAGAAGATTGGGATAAAAATTATTTTCCTATGCCTATAGATGCCACTGGAAAAGATGATGTTTTAGTGGGTAGAATTAGACAAGATATTTCTAATGAAAATTCTATCGAACTTTGGTTATGCGGTGATCAAATTCGTAAAGGTGCTGCATTAAATGCGGTACAAATTGCAGAATTATTAATCGAAAAAAATTGGCTTAAATCTTAGTTAAAACTTAGATAAATTTCTCCTTTAAAAAGCATTAATAAAATTTTGTAGGGTGGGCATCGCCCCCCAAATCAATGCTTTACTAAAACTATGGTTTTCTCAAATTATTTTATTCTTATTTTAAATGACTATAATTTAATTAGGCTTTCCTTAAAAAGTATTAAGTATTAGGTATTATGTAAAAACCATTGATTTTAATAATTTTCTGATTCTCATGAGCAAAGGTTATTTATCAAAATCCTAACCAACGACGAAAACGGAAAAAGTTATTTAATAATTGTTGTAAAAATTTATTTTGTGCATATTTTTGTTTAGTAAAAAGTAATGCTGTTTTACTATTAATTTCGCTTAAAGTTGGGTAAATATGAATACCTGTTAAAGCTGTTACTTTAAGATTATTTTTCATAGCTAAAACAATTTCATGGATTAATTCTCCAGCAGATTCTCCGATAATTGTTGCACCTAAAATATCACCTTTTAAAGTTACAATAATTTTAGAAAAACCTTGAATATTTCCTTCTGTTTGCGCTCGATCAACTTCCTTCATTTCTTGTTTTAAAATAATTATATTATCCCCATAAATTTCTCTAGCTTGGCTTTCATTTATACCCACTCTTGCCAATTCTGGAGAAGTAAAAGTTGCCCAAGGAATTACTCGATAATCAACATTTTTTGTCGGGAAAAATAAGGCATTTTGTAAAATAATGGTGGCTTCATATCCCGCTACATGGGTGAATTGATAACCACCAATCACATCACCGCAACCATAAATTTTTTTATTGCTAGTTTGCAGTTTATTATTAACCTCAATTCCCTGATGATTATATTTAACTTTTGCTTTTTCTAAGTTAAGAGATTTTATATTTGGAGTGCGCCCAATGGAGACTAAAATTTCTTCCGCAATTAACTTTTCACCGTTAACAATAACCACTTTTTTACCGTCAATTATCTCTACTTTCTCCGCCTTCGCCGATTTTATTATTTTGATGCCTTCTTCAATAAATTGATTTTCAATGATTTTCGATGCTTCTGCGTCTTCTTTGGGTAAAAGTTGATCTCTACTGGCTATTATCGTTATTTGCACCCCTAATCTTCTTAATGCTTGTCCTAGCTCACAGGCGATCGCACCACCACCCATTATAATTATAGACTGGGGTAACTGTGTTAAAGAAAAAACTTGCTCATTAGTGATAAAACCAGCCTCAGATAAACCAACAATATCGGGTATTTTAGGGCTTGAACCCGTAGAAATGACGAAATTTCGGGCTTTTAATAGTTTTTGGTTAACTTTAAAAGTATTTTCATCGATAAACTCACCATCTCCAAAAATTACATCTACTCCTAAGCCTCTAAATCTTTCTGGAGAATCATTAGGTTCAATAGTACTAATAACTTTTTCTACATGACTAATAACTTCAGAAAATTGAATTTGTAGATTATCGTGATAAATCCCTAAATTATGACTATTTTTCACCTGATAAGCTATTCTACTACCATGAATTAAGGATTTACTCGGTACACAACCATACCAAAGACAATCACCTCCTAAACGATGTTTTTCCACTAAAACCACTTTCGCTTTTAGTTGTGCGGCGGCACTTGCAACGACTAATCCACCAGCTCCACCTCCAATAATAACTAAATTATATTCTTTTGTCATTTTTTTTTGATCATGTTTTTTGATATTCTACCTTGAGAAAATGATGAAAACCTTAGTTATGGATGAATTTTTGATGAAAAAATAATTAGCCAAAAAGTCTGTTTGACAACAAAAAAAAATCTTGCTATAATCATTTTTAACTATCAACAATTGACCATCAACTATCAATATTTAGGGGCTTAATCTTTAGAGTCCCTAAATTTTTGTGTATTGTAAAAAATGGGTATAAATTACGTTTTGTTAGGATAAAATTTTTATGAATTGGAAGCGATCGCTGTTGGCTATTCTTACTGTAATATCAATGTACAGTGTCTTTTTTTCCCTAAGTCAAAGTTTAGGTGAACCTCAAGTTCAATCTCAGTTAGAATTATATCAAACTAATTTAATCCTCAACGCCTCATCCTTAAATCAATCATCTAATCCTTTAGTTTCCGACAGTGGAAATATAGGAAATATCACCGAAAGTTTAATTGGTACAGATCCTTATGCTGTAGCACAAGCTCAATATGAAAAAGCCTTAAAAGTAACAGAAGATTCTTTGCATGATTTAGATATTAAAAATAAATCTATTTTAGACACAGGGGAAGTTATTGCATCGGAAAGCCCTAGACAACAATTAAAACAAAATATAACACAAAATAAAAAATTAATTAATAACCTGAATATCAAGTTAGGAATTATATCAGCTAAAAATAATAAATTAAATATAGCTAATAATTATTGGTTGAATATTTCAGATCAAGAATTAAAAAAAGTTTTAACTAATATTTGGAATAAAGAGCCAATAATTGATGATAAAGCAGAAGAAATTGTTAATAAAAAATTAGATGGTTGGTTTCAATTAAATACTTTAGCTCAATTATATGAACATCAAAATGATCAAGTTAAGTTATCAGAAATTAAGTTACAACAAAAAATATTAGCGGGAAAATCAGTTTATCGATTATTTATTTTAAGTATTATTCCCGTGGTTGGTGGTTTACTTGGTTTTGGGTTAATTATCTTCTTAATTATTCAATTAGCTATCAAAAAAGAAACTTCAATATTAGCAACTAATTATAATCAAATATGGCAATCTCCTTGGGATTGGGAAACTATTTGGCAAGTATTTATCGTTGGTTTTTTCTTCCTTAGTCAAGTTTTATTACCCTTATTGTTTGGCTTGAGTGGTTTTAATCCTAGTGGTTTAGGTATTAAAGGAAAAGCCTTATATGTCTTAGTTAGTTATTTTTTCATGGCGGGAGGAGGATTATTAGTTTTATATCTATCCATAAAATCTTTTTTTCCGTTACCCGAAGGTTGGTTTAAATTAACCCATAAGAAATGGTATTTATGGGGAATAGGAGGTTATTTGGTAGCCATTCCTTCTGTCTTTCTAGTATCGATTCTTAATCAACAATTATGGCAAGGAAGAGGAGGCAGTAACCCACTATTATTATTAGCGTTGGAATCTCAAGATAAATTTGCCTTAGCAATCTTTTTTATCACCGCTTCTATTGCTGCACCTATTTTTGAAGAAATTATGTTTCGTGGCTTTTTACTACCTTCTCTTACCCGCTATTTACCCCTTTGGGGAGCAATTATCGCCAGTGGTGTTATATTTGCGATCGCCCATTTAAGTTTAGCCGAAACCATACCATTAGCCACTTTAGGCATTATCTTAGGTATAGTTTACACCAGATCTCGTAGTTTATTAGCCTCTATAACTTTACATAGTTTATGGAATAGTGGTACACTTTTTAGTTTATTTGTATTAGGTAGTAAAATCAATTAACAAAGAAAAATATAAATTACAATTATTTCTTTTATAAAATTAAAATCAAATCCTTTTTTGCTATATTTTGATCAAAAATGTCTAATTCATTATTATTTGATTTACCGAAAGAATTACAACCATTTCATCAAGCCATTGAAAATACATTATTAGATTATTTACAAATAAAAATTACTCCCATAACGGTAAACAATAACATAAATACATCAACCTTATTATGGCCAAATAAATTTGGTGGATTACCTTATTTACCAAAAAATAAACAATAGTTTTAATTAAATAAACTATTTAAGTATCATATTTACATTTAGGAAACATAAAATAATGTATTAATATATCGTTAAATTTTCTACATTATGTTATTATCTTAAGGATAAATAAATTCAATTTTTATTAAGTTAAAAATTATTATCGGTAAATATTTACCAATGTTCCTCATATTTTAATTAATTAAAATAAAGAAAGAAGGAACAAAAGTAGTTGGGAACTTTACTGAAAACTTTAGTAAAAACTCAATATTGAGGCTTGTAGTTAGCACCGTAAGATTATCCTTACATAGCTAGAAATATTTGACTATATTTTTAGTAACTATAATAATCATAAATTCTGAAAAAAATTATCAGTTTGATTAGATTGATATTATATAAAGACTTATAAAATTTTAGGAGAAAAAACCATGAGTGATAACTGGGAAAATCAACAACAAAACGAGGAAATTAATCAATCAGAGGCCGCATCTGCCCTTAGACTAGCTGAAAAATACCCTTTGATGCTGGGCAAACGTCCTATAGAACCTAATCACTTACAAATTGTAAATACTTTTTCTTCTGTAGGTAGCTTACGTCCTGTAACCAAAAGTGGACTAGATATAAAAGGCATGATGACCGTTTCAGGTTCTCGTCCTATTACAGCTAGTCATCTTAAAATTAGTGAAGAATTTAAAGTTATGGGTAATCGCCCTGTAGCTTCAAATAACATTGATGATAATCTTCTTTTAATGGGTTATCTCGACTAAAAATAATCAAAAAATCAAATCTTTTAGTCAACTGTAGGGGTTGAAGAATACTCAACCCGTAATTTTAAGTTAAATCTTGGCTTAAAATTCTCTAACCGAAGGCTTACCGTCAATAATTTCTCCCACCAGAATAACGTCTGCTACCCCAACAAATAAACCATTTTCTAATACCCCCGGAAGATTATTAATAGTTGATTCTAGTTGTGCAGGATTTTCGATGTGATCAAATTTGACATCTATAACTAGATTACCTTGATCCGTTACTACTGGCCCTGCTTTTCTGATACCCATTCTTAATTCAGGTTTTCCTCCCAAATCTTGTAACTGACGAGTCACAGGGGTTACAGCCATAGGAATTACTTCCACAGGTAATAAGAAAGTTGAACCTAATTTATCAACTAATTTACCGCCATCAACCACCACAATAAACACATCAGCTAAACTATCAACCACTTTTTCACGAGTATGGGCAGCGCCACCGCCTTTGATTAAGTTTTTTTGAGGATCAACTTCATCTGCACCATCAATAGCTACATCAATGTGATCAACCCCATCAAGAGTTGTTAAAGGAATACCATATTTTTTCGCTAACACTTCCGCTTGAAAAGAAGTAGGAATACCAACGATATTAGTTAATTCTCCAGAAGCTAATCTTTCGCCAATATATTGGATTGCATAGGCAGTAGTTGAACCTGTACCTAAACCCACCACTGAATTAGATTTTACTCGGTTAGCCGCAGCTTTTCCGACTTCCTGTTTCATTACAATTACGGGATCTATAGTCATATTTATATTTCTGTTTAATAATCATCCATCATTATCTGTGATTAGAGATCATTAATCAATTTAAAATAATATCCCACTTTATTTTTTCTCAGATTTTTTAAAAGGAAAGAAAACCACTGGAAACCAACTACGATGTAATACTTCTTGAGTAAAACTTTTTACAGTCCAATCTAATAAGCTATCTTGATCATCCGCAATGGCGATCGCAGTAATATCGCTATTTAAAGCAGTATTAAGGGTTTCTTGAAGAGGATTACCCGTTGTCACAATCACTTCTATTTCTAAACCTAAAGATTCTAACTCTTTTTTTACCACCTCGGATTTTTGTTTTGCATCTTTAATGGAGTTTTCAATAATTAAATCAGAACGAGAAACATCACTAATTACCACAAGAAATAAATATTTGTGTTTAACTTCACTAGGTTTTTCTTTAGCATAATATTTAATTTGTTCAATCAAATAACGAGCATTATCAACGTCATAACAAGGAATTAACCAATAATCATTGAGTTTGCTACAACGAAGTTTAATTTCTTCTGAAGTATAAACCGAAATAAGTTGAGGACGTAAAATCATGACGGGAATTTTAATCTTTTTCCCTAACTCTATAGTAGTTGAACCGAAAATCTGTTCTTCTAAGGAACTACGCAAAGATGTTCCTGTAATAATAAAATCAGGATTATATTTTTTAGCAACTTTTAAAATATTCTCTGTCACATTTCCTGAAGTTACTTCTATATTTATCTTAAGATCATCCCCTGAATAAACCAATTTTGAAAATAATTTTTCTTTGACTAATTCAATCTCTTCTGTATTAACTCGTGGTACTTGCCCCTCTTCCCATAAAGCAACACTATGTAAAAAAGTAATTTCTTTCAACCCACTATGACTCAAAGATTCCCCATGAGAAATTAATCTTTGTAAACCGTCGGTTAAATCAGTACAAATTAAACAACGCTGAAACATAACTTTTTCTCTCTCTAATTTTTTTTATATTAACCTTATTTCACCGTAACATTCCAAAGAAAAAAGTAGTTGATTACTTGTCTGTTTCTATGGTTCAATTTTTTCGCCACTTAAAATAAAAACTGGTGCGATGGCAGCAAATACCTGACTTAATCCCCTAGTTTCCAAACGATTAATAGCCGATTGAACTACCTCAACATTACGAGCTTGTAAATTAGATAAACCCTCAGAAATTTGATAAAGATTTTCTAAATTAGTTGCCATAGCCACCACTCGTCCTTCCGAGGGGAGAAAATCCCAAACTTCCATTAAAATATCTTTAACGCATTTACCACCACCAATAAATACTCGATCTGGTTTTGGGTTTAAAGTCTCAAAACAATCGGGGGCGTTACCTTCGACTACTTTTATATTTTCAATGCCAAAAAGTGTACAATTTTCTCTAATTAAATTAGCCACATCAGGATCTCTTTCTAGGGCAATAACAGTAGTTTTAGGGCAAATTAGAGCAATTTCGATGGAAACAGTACCTGTACCTGCACCTATATCCCAAATAACAGATTTTTCTTTTAATCTTAAAGCCGATAAAATTAAAAGCCTGACTTCTTTTTTTGTCAAAGGAATACCGGGTAAACGTTCAAAAAGTTCATCAGGAATACCCGGAGTTTTGTATTGCCAAATCATATAGTTAAATCCAGTTAATTATGTTTACTTAAATTTTTACTCCAAAGGCGGGAAATCAAGATTAAACAAATTAAAAAATAAGTAGTTGTGATTATCCCATTAAAATACAACAACCGAAAAGATAATAAATCTGATGTAATATTACCACCAAGAGATAGAGTACTATAAGCAATTATCCAAGCCATACCCAATCGCAGAGAAACACGGCTAGTTTTTTTTTGCTCTTGATCAAGATTTTGAGAAAAATATCTCAAGTTAATTAAAGACCAAATTGGTCCTAATAAAGGCATGAGATAGAGAGATAATTGGAATTTATCGAGATTTTGTTGTCTATCTTGAGGCATACCATCAGAAAAAATATCAGTAAAACTTCAGTTTATCAAAAATTTCGGGTTTAAAACCTAGCACTTCAGGGCGACTTTATATTTCTTAATTTAATTACCATTCTTTAAATTGTATGTCAATATTAAAAGATAAGTAAAAAAAAATTAGTCAAATGTTAAAAGCGTATCGCTATCGAATCTATCCTACAACGGAGCAAAAAGTCTTACTCGCTAAGTCTTTTGGTTGTTGTCGGTGGTTCTATAACTTTGCTCTTAATTTAACTAACGAAACTTACAAAGCGACTGGTAAAGGTTTAAGTCGTAACGAAATAATCAATAAACTACCTGAATTAAAGAAAGAACTTGAATGGTTAACAGAAGTACCATCTCAGGTTTTACAACAGGTAGCTTTAGATTTGTCTCGTGCTTTCCTAAATTTCTTTGAGAAACGGGCAAAGTTCCCTAATTTCAAAAAGAAAGGAAATAGACAATCTATTAGATTCCCTCAAGGGATAAAACTAGATGGGGATTACCTTACCTTGCCTAAGTTGAAAAAGGTTTACTGTAAAGTTTCTCGTTTGCCAGAAGGTGAATTAAAATCAATTACAGTATCGGTAAATCCATCAGGGCAATATTTTGCTTCTTGTCTCTATGATGATGGTAAAGAGACAACTTCACCTAATTCTGATGGTAAAACAATCGGAATTGATTTGGGTTTGACTCACTTCGCTATTACTTCCGATGGGAGTAAACATGGGAATCCTAAATATTACCGCAAATATGAGCAAAAGTTAGCTAAAAAACAAAAACAATTAGCTAGAAAACAAAAAGGTTCTAATAATCGTCATAAAGCAAGAAAAGCTGTCGCTAAAGTACACGAGAAAATAACAAGATGTAGAGAAGATTTCTTACACAAACTATCACGCAAAATAGTTAACGAAAACCAAGTAATATGTGTAGAAAATCTAGCAGTAAAAAACATGGTAAAAAACCACAAATTAGCTAAGTCAGTTAGTGATTGTGGATGGGGACAATTCTGCACTATGCTTAAATATAAAGCAGAATGGGAAGGTAAAATTTACTTAGAAGTAGATAGGTTTTTTCCTAGTTCTAAAACCTGTAATAACTGTTTACATCAAATAGATAAGTTGAGTTTAGATATTCGTAGTTGGAAATGTCCTAAATGTGGAACGATACATGACAGGGATATTAACGCCGCTATCAATATCAGAGATGAAGGTTTGCGTATTCTAAAAGCGGTGGGACACATCGCTACAGCTTCTGGAGAGAGAGTAAGACCGAGTAAAGGCACTGCTTTTACAAGGCATCTTTCTGTGAAGGAAGAATCCTCTCGCCTTTAGGCAGAGGAGTTGTCAATTATCCTTACATTAAATTAAAACCTTTTTATCGCTCTAGCCATTTCCCTTTGATCTTCCCGACGTTTAACGGTTTCTCGTTTATCATGAAGTTTTTTACCCTTGCCGACTCCTAAACTCACTTTGATCCATTCACCCTTAAGATACATTTTTAGAGGGATTAAAGTAAAGCCTTTTTGTTCTAATAAACCGATTAACTTATTAATTTCCTTTTTATGTAACAATAACTTCCGATTGCGACGAGGTTCATGATTAAAATATTGTCCACAGGTTTCAAAAGGAGAAATATGTACATTACTTAACCACGCTTCTCCATGACGAATTAAAGCATAACCATCTCTTAAATTAACTCTACCCATACGAATGGATTTAACTTCTGTGCCTGTTAATTCTAATCCGGCCTCATAGGTTTCTAAAATTTCGTATAAATATCTAGCTTGACGATTATCACTAATAATTTTTACGGAGGGTTTTTCTGTCATAAGAGGGTATAAGTTAATTCACAATCCTTCTATGTTAACAATTTTACTAAAACCTTAGCAATTCCATTAATAACTGTGTGTGTGAACTTAAACCTTTTATAATGAGAATAAAACTTAGAATTATTAATTAATAATGATTAAAACCTATAAAGTCACTATTCATAATCGCCAGAAAAATACAACGGAAACCGTTATCGTACCTGAAAATGAATATATTTTAAAAACAGCAGAAACACAAGAAGTTGAGCCTCCTTTTTCTTGTCGTAATGGTGCTTGTACTTCCTGTGCCGTGAGAGTCATTCAAGGGGATATTTATCAGCCTGAAGCGATGGGTTTATCTTTAGATCTACAAAAAAAAGGTTATGCTTTATTATGTGTATCTTATCCTCGTTCAGATTTAGTGGTAGAAACTCAAGACGAAGACGAAGTTTATGAATTACAATTTGGGCGTTATTTCGGGAAAGGAAAAGTGCGCTTTGGTTTCCCCATAGAAGAAGATTAGTAATTAAATTATTTTATTAAAAATAGCTTAGGAAAAATTCAAAATTTTGGATGAAAGTTTTAAATGAATTATCCTCTTATTAATAAATTTTTGGTTATCCTTATTTCCCTATGTTTATTAATAGTTGGTTGTCAAAATAATCCTAAAATAACAAGAGTTGAAGCAAACATAAGAAGAGTTATTAGCGCTCAAACCATCGAAGTAATTATTAATAACCAGACTTATCAATTTAGATTAATGGGTTTAAATACTCCTAATCGTCAACAACAACCTTGGGGAAAAGAAGCCAAAGAAGTTTTAGTCAATTTACTAACTTTAGAGGGTAAAAATTCTCTTAATTCCACTACTGTTATTTTAGAAACTAATTTAGAAACTAAAGATAAATTTAATCGTTTAAATGGTTATATTTGGTACAACAATCAATTAATTAATCAAAAATTACTCGAACAAGGCTATGGATTAGTTAATCTAACCTATACTGACGGGAAATATGATCAACAATTATTACAGGCGCAAAGTTACGCTCGTATTATGGAGAAAGGAATTTGGAATCCCCAAAAACCTTTAAGGGAAATTAACTATTAGACTACGAAAAAATATAATGAGTAACCTACCAACAGAACAAATATCAAAACTTCTTGACATTGCTATTCTTGCCGCTAGAGCAGGAGGAGTAGTCTTAGATAGTTATTGGGGTAAACAACTTAATATCAGAGAAAAAGGTAGAGCAGGAGATTTAATTACAGAAGTAGATCAAAAAGCCGAAGCAGAAATCTTAAAAGTTATTAAACGTCATTATCCAGATCATGCTATTCTAGCTGAAGAATCAGGAATTATGGGAACGTCTGATAATCAATATTTATGGGTAATTGATCCTCTTGATGGTACAACTAATTATGCTCATAGTTATCCTCAAGCGGCGGTTTCTGTGGGGTTAATCGTCTCAGGAATACCTACAGTTGGGGTAGTTTATAACCCCATGTTAAAGGAATTATGGAGCGCAGCCCAAGGATTAGGCGCTACTCTCAATAATATTCCCATTCAGGTTTCTACTACCGATAAATTAGGAAATAGTCTTTTAGTGACAGGTTTTGCTTATGATCGTAGAGAAACAGAGGATAATAATTATAGTGAGTTTTGCTATTTGACTCATTTAACTCAAGGAGTGAGACGAGGAGGTAGTGCCTCTCTTGATTTATGTCATGTTGCAACAGGTCGTCTTGATGGTTATTGGGAAAGAGGTTTAAAGCCTTGGGATTTGTTAGGAGGCATTGTTATTCTCAAGGAAGCTGGAGGGAAAATATCCGCCTATGATGGTAGTGAATTTGATTTATATAGTGGTAGAATTTTAGCAACTAATGGTTACTTACACTCTGCTTTAAGTCAAGCTCTACTTAATACTCCTCATGGTGCTGATTTGTCTTTTAAATAAGAAGATGAATTTAATTATATATTTCATTATTAATGTTAATACGAAACACAACAGAAAACAGTAAATTTTTATTTTATTAATTGTTAATTGTTATAGGAGGGATTTGATGATTATTTCTGATTTAAAACATGGCTTATTCAAATATGAAGTTAAAGATTATTACGCTATTTTAGGAGTACCAATAGATGCTAGTGCGAAAGATATTCGATTACGATATTTGAAAATTGCCTATCAACTTCACCCTGACACTAATCGAGCGCAAACACAAGAAGAAAAACAAAGGGCTAGTGATATTCTTTCAAAAGTAGTTAATGCCGCCTATGAAAATTTATATAAGGAGAAATTAAGAAAAGAATGTCAGTTAATTATGTCAGAAATTGGCCGAAGATTAGCTACTGATGCTTATAAAATTACAATAGGTAGTGAAAATGCAAAAAAACTATTACAGGAAGAAAAAAATACTGAAAAAACTTACCATGAAATGATCGAAAAATTTGCATCAGAACAATATCAAGATTTAAGTAAATTATCTACGAAAATAGCTTTAATGAGCGAATTAAATATGGTTTATTTAATGTCTCAAAAAGGTAAAGAAATGAGTAAAATAATGGGGGTTTCTAGTCAGCCAAAAATAGTAGCTAGTGAACCTATAATCATAGAATCAACAGGAAATATTACAACTTCTGGCGTAAATATTGATAATCCCGTGGAAAATGAAACAGCTAAAAAACCAACGGTTTCTCGGTTAGATAAATTAATTAGTAGTGCGAAACAACACGCAGAAGATGAGAATTATGAACAAGGTATTATGGATTTACGAGAAGCAGTGAAAATTGATTCTAATAGTAGTACTGTTCATGGATTATTGGGATCTATGTATTTAAAACAAAACAATCTTATTTACGGACGTATTCATATTAATAAAGCGATGATGCTTAATGGTAATGATCCTATTGCAAAACAAGCACAACAAGAATTAAAAAACATCGAGAAAGAGAAAAAAGCGAAATCAGGAGGTGCATCATCGGTAAAATCCACCACGAAAGACAGTAAAATTCCTAAATCTTCGGAGAAATCTAAAGATAAAGACGGTAAAGGCAAAAAAGAAGCACCTAAAATTTTTGGAATTCCTTTGTGGTAAATAAATAACTTTTTACAAAATTTGTCGAAAAATAAAATTATTATTTATACATAATTAAACCTTTACCTAAATTTAAACTGCCTAAGATATGGTTTATTTAGAGATTTTTATTAATGAACATATTTAGGGTTTTATGGCTAAGGTATTTATTCGTAGTTTATGTAGTGTTATTTTATTAACAGGATTTTTAACAGGTTGTGAGAATAAATCTAATTCTACGGTTAATGCACCTAGTATTGATCCTAATCAAACCGTTATGATTAAAGGTTCAGGTGCAACATTTCCTGCTCCATTATATCAATTATGGATACAAAAATATGGGGAAGGAAAAGACAAGCAAAATATTAAAATAGCTTATGATTCAGTGGGTAGCGGTAAAGGAGTTAAAAACTTTTTAGCAGAAAATGGTGATTTTGGTGCTAGTGATGCACCTTTAAATGAGAAGGAAAAAAAACAATTCCCTGAAAATAGGGGAAAAGCGGTACAAATTCCCATGACGGGGGGTTTATTGGTTTTAGCCTATAATCTTTCAAATTATGAAGGATTAGACAATATTCGCCTTTCTCGTGACAGTTATTGCGGTATTGCTACGGGTAAAATCACAAAATGGAATGATCCTCTCATTGTGGCTGATAATCCTAATGTTAAATTACCAGATATTCCTGTAATTTTCGTACATCGTTCTGACGGTAGTGGAACTACATTTATTTTTACTAACCATGTGCAAAATGCCTGTAAGGATTGGAAATCAGGGGCGGCAAAAGAGGTAAAATGGCCTACGGGTATTGGTGCAGCAGGTAACGAAGGAGTTAGTACTCAAATTCAACAAACAAATGGTGCTATCGGATACATTGAGTATTCTTACTCCAAAGACAAAAAATTAAAAACTGCAACTATTCAAAATAAAGCAGGTAATTTCATTAAACCTTCTCCAGAAAGTGCCGCTAAAGCCTTTGTGGGTGTCACTGTGCCAGAAGATTTTGCTTTAGTGATACCTGATCCTGAAACCGCCGATGCTTATCCTATTGTCGGTTTAACATGGCTACTTTTATATAGTAATTATAATGACCCGACTAAAGCAGAAGTAATGAAAAACTTTGTGCAATGGAGTTTAATTCAAGGGGATGAAAACGCCACAACTTTAGGTTATTTACCAATTCCTGATGAGTTACAAGAAAAGGTTATTAATTCTCTTAATAGTAGTTTATAGATCTTTTTTGATAGTGAAAAGACTTCATTTTTTTTATGATTAACAATGAATAATTAACAATTAACAATAAAAAATACTATTTTAATTAAAATATTGTTATTAACTTATATTTAAGTAAATTTACTTAACTAAAACAACGCTAATAGTTTTATTTATCTAACATTATTCAGAATCTTTAACTCTAATATTTATTTTTAAAATTATGTGTTTTACAATACATTGTTTTTAAACAATAAACTAAGATTATGCTATGTTTAAAGAGAAAAATTATTTCCATTCGTTAATCTATTGATTAAGAGAAGGTTAAGAAAAAGAAAATAGTAAATATGATAAAGATGTATTCTCAATATTAATATTGTACTCATGTAAATTTTACAGTAAATTAACCAATATATGATGATTACTACTATGGTAAAAAATGAGGTTACTAAATCAAAAAAAGAAACAGTAGCAATACCTTATCAAGTTTTACAAAGTTTACTTAATAAGAAAATATCAGGGAAATTAATTATTCAAAATCCCCAAGATGAATCAATAGAATGGGTTATTTATTTAGGAAAAGGTAAAATTCATTTTGCTACAACTACCCTAGGTAAAAGAGAGCGTTTAATTTATCTTTTATCTCAATGTTTTTCTGAACATAATTTTTACATTCCTCAAGAGTTACAAGATGATTATCAATTTATCCATAACCAATGGGAAAATCATCGTTTAGATTCTCGAAAAGTAAGATCAATTTTGGCTTTTATGACTCAAGAAGCGATAATTCGTTGTCTAACTTTACCAAGGGCAAAAGTCAACTTTGAGAAAGTACTTGATTTAGATCCTTTAATCTTAAATACTGATATTAAATCTCTGATTAATCCTCTTAAAAAAGATCTTAATTCTTTTAGGCAAATACGAGAAGAAATTAGTTCGCCCTTCATCCGTTTACAAGAAAAAGACTGGCAATCTGTTAAAAATTATTTAGGGGATGATTTATCAAAAATCGAGCTATTAGAATCCTTAAAACCTTATATTAATGACAATTGTACTTTGTATGAAATAGCAGCTTATTCAAAAAAAACAGTTTTAGAATTAGGATTATTTTTTCAACCTTTAATTGCCCTAAGTTTCTTCGATGTTAAACCTTACCAAGAGATAATTATAGAAGAAAAGCCTATAATTGCTTGTATAGATGATAGTCATACAATCCAACGTATTGTCAAAATGACTTTAAATACAGGAGGCTTTGAAGTTATAGGTATTACAGATCCAGCTAAGGCAATGTCAATGTTTGTCAGACAAAAGCCAGATTTAATTTTGATGGATATAAATATGCCAGATATTGATGGCTATAAATTAGCTTATATGATGCGTCAATCAGCTTTACTTAAAGATATTCCCATTCTCATGTTAACGGGTAGAGATGGAGTTATGGATCGAGTTAAGGCTAAAATGGTTGGGGCGGTGGGTTATATTTGTAAACCTTTTAATCCACGAGAATTAATGCAATGTGTTCAGGATCACGTTCAAGTTACTAATTAGAGTATAAACTAAATATGAAAAAAATATTAGTCGTAGATGATTCTAAATCCCAACAAATGCTTGTTAATGGTTTATTAAAAAATATCGGTGCAGAAATTTTTATAGCGAATAACGGTGAATCGGCTTTGGGGTGGTTGGAAGAAAATGGGCAACCAGATTTAATTTTAATGGATATTGTTATGCCAGATATGAGTGGTTTAGATGTTTGTCGTCATATTCGTAAAGAAATGAATTATAAAACTGTGCCGATTATTTTTGTTACCACTAAAGATGAAGATTTTGATAAATTTTGGGCTTTACGTCAAGGGGGAAATGGTTATATTACTAAACCTTATAGCCCCATTGATTTAATTAATACTGTGAAAAATTATCTTTAAAAATTTAAGGTTTTTAGGGTGAAAATATAAACTAAATTTTAGTAATTATTAAAATGGATTATTTTATTGTGGAATTATCTCAACAACAAAAAATAGCAATTCCCCTTAATGAAGTTAAAGAAGTTATGAGTATTAATTATACAGATATTTGTCCCATACCCGGAGTAAAAAACTCTTTATTAGGGATTATTAGTCAAAAGGGAAGTTTATTATGGTTATTAGATTTATCTCAACTTTTACATGATTTTCAATTATTAACAAATAAATTTCATTCTTTAACTATTCTTGTTACTAAAATAGAAGAAAATTATATTGGTTTAGTAGTTAAAAAGTTAGGAGAAATTAGGCAATGTTTAGAGATAAATGATTTAACTAATTTATCTGACTTAAATATTTCAGTTAATTATTATCAAGGAGTTATTCCCGATACAAAAAATTCTATTCCTATTCTTAATTTAACCAAGATTAAAGACTATCTTACATAAAAACTTGACTTTTAAAAAGGGAGATTTATTCTATGAAATTATGGCATGATTCAGGATAATAATAGTAAAAATAATTATTAAACTAAGTTAATTTTATCTGGTATGTTTTTTAATAAAAAGTTAAGATTAGGATGAGCATATTGTTGATAAAACTGCTCATAAATACTAATAATTAAAGTTTTAACTAAATCACCTTCTATAAAATTTTCTTTATAGGAAGGATAAATCATTAAAATCATTTCGGGTGCTTCTTCATCGGATAATTTAGGTAGTAAATAACGAATATTTTTCATTGTTTTTGCCCCTAATCTTTGATAAAAATTTACTCGTCTTTGTTTAACATTTTTATTTTCTCCTAATATGGGATTTTCAACTTCTAATAATAAATATTTTTCCTGCTTTTTTA
>JAACUG010000061.1 GCA_009993045.1 Cyanobacteria bacterium CG_2015-22_32_23 | reverse complement strand
CTGCGTAGCAGCCCACCCGTTAATTTCAGTGGGACTTTTTTGTTGAGAAATTTAACGGGAGTCCTCTTTTGACATTTATGATAGCTAATATTTTTTTGCCAACACTCGATTATAACTTTATGTCGTAGGTATTTTTTCTCTCATGGTTAAGATGTCTCGAAATCATAACTTATCAGAGACAAAAGTTAATGAAATATAGGGTAATAATATGTATCTACAAAATCCTAGCAAAAAAAAACAAAAAATGGGTATGAAATTGTACAATCTTTACGATATGATTAGGCACATTAGAAAAATTTACTTTATTTAGTTTAAATTAACAGAGGAAATAAACTGTGGTTAGAGTAGCTATTAATGGCTTCGGGCGTATTGGTCGTAACTTTTTGCGTTGTTGGTTAGGCCGTGAGAATAGTGGTTTAGAATTAGTAGGTATTAATGACACTTCAGATCCTAAAACTAATGCACATTTATTAAAATATGATTCAATGTTAGGAAGATTAGATGCTGATATTAAAGCAGACGAAAATTCCTTAATTGTCAACGGTAAAACTATTAAATGTGTTTCTGATCGTAACCCTCTTAATTTACCTTGGGCTGATTGGGGTGTGGACTTAATTATTGAATCCACTGGTGTTTTTATTACCGATGAAGGTGCATCTAAACATATTCAAGCAGGAGCAAAAAAAGTCTTAATTACCGCCCCAGGTAAAGGTGCTAATGTAGGAACTTATGTTGTTGGTGTTAACCACAAAGATTATAATCACGATAAATATAATGTTATTAGTAATGCTAGTTGTACTACCAATTGTTTAGCTCCTATCGCTAAAGTACTTCATGAAAGTTTCGGTATCATTAAAGGTACAATGACTACTACTCACAGTTATACTGGGGATCAACGTTTATTAGACGCTAGTCACCGTGATTTACGTCGCGCTCGTGCAGCAGCGATTAATATTGTACCTACAAGCACAGGGGCAGCTCAAGCAGTAGCTTTAGTATTACCTGAATTGAAAGGAAAATTAAACGGTATCGCTTTAAGAGTACCTACTCCTAATGTCTCCATTGTGGATTTAGTTGTACAAGTGGAAAAAAGCACCATTGCTGAACAAGTTAATGATGTACTTAGAGAAGCGGCTGAAGGCGAATTAAAAGGTATTTTAGGTTATAACGAATTACCTTTAGTTTCCTCTGATTATCGTGGTAGTGATGTATCCTCTGTGGTTGATGCTAATTTAACTATGGTAATGGCTGGAGATATGGTTAAAGTTGTCGCTTGGTATGATAACGAATGGGGTTATTCTCAGAGAGTTGTGGACTTGGCTGAAGTCGTTGCGGCTAACTGGAAAAATTAATTTTTGAATTTTTTTTGTATTTAATAAACTCCCCAACTTCTCTTTTTTGATGAGATGCTTAACGCAATTAGTTGGGGATTTTTTTATGAATAAAAGCGAGTTTGATCTATACTTACTAAGGTTATTTAGGTTTTTGATCTTTTAAATTTAATTCTATTCAATGATCGTGAAAGGAAACAGAGAAGATATGATAATAGTAACTTGTTGTTTTAATTAAAACTTAACCTTCAAATTGAATCTCAAAATCTGAATTATGACTAAAACGACTTCAAAAATCAGATGTGTTAATAAAAGATGTAAAACATTTAATCTTTTAGAAGATACTTTTTGTTCTCGTTGTCATATTCCAGTGGTTAAACGTTATCTGCGAATTCACGGAACTTTAGCTAAAGAATATCATATCGGTGAATTAATCGAAGATCGTTTTCTGTTATATCATCCTGATATTGTTATTGATACTAAACCCGATTTATTACCGATTTTGCCTGATAATGTATCAGAAGAAATTACTTGCTATTTAAAACTTTTCTCTCATCGTCTCCATATACCTCAAATTTATGGCTATGTTGATCAACAATACTCTGCTTTACTTTTAGAATATGAAAGTGTACCCATAGATGACAAAGGTCATTTAATTTATCCTAATTTATTCGCTACCATTGAATCTAGTTTTGAAAAAGCCTCTACTTTAAGGCAGGTAAATTGGTTATGGCAAATGGTGATATTGTGGAAACCCTTAGCAAAACAAAAAGTTTTATCTAGTTTTTTTAAACCTAATAATATTCGGGTTAGTGGTGGCATCATCAAATTAATAGAGTTAACTAATGACGATAATGAAAATAATCCTAATTTAAAAGATTTAGCTAATTTATGGTGTCATTGGATTCCTTACTTAAATCCTTTAATTCAAGATATTATTAGTAACATTATTTTATCTTTACAAGAAAATTTAATTAAAACTCCTACTAAAATATTAGCAATTCTTGATCAAGTTTTATATCTTTTAGGTAATAATTTTTATCGGCGAAAATATCAAATAATTACTGCTACAGATGCAGGAAAAAAAAGAGGTAATAATGAAGATGCTTGTTATCCTGAGACTAATATTTTAAAAGAAACAAGATCTGGTATTGATACTCTAGCAATAGTTTGTGATGGTTTAGGTGGCCAAGAAGCAGGTGAAGTTGCTTCTAATTTAGCTATTGAAATTATCCAAAAAGAATTAGAAAATGATTATAAAAAAACTCTCAAGGAAACTCTCCAAAATAAACATTGGACTCCTTTAATTGATGCTGAAAAAATCCATAATGCTGTCAAAAAAGCTAATGATAAAATTAATGAAATTAATAATACTGAAAAACGTCATGAAAGGCAACGCATGGGAACTACAGTTGTTATTACTATGGCCATCGCCCATGAAGTGTATCTTTCTCATGTGGGAGACTCTCGCATTTACTGGATAACATCGGATAGTTGCCATCAAGTAACCGTAGATGATGATTTAGCCACTAGAGAAACACGATTAGGCTATGGCTTTTATCGTGAAGTAGTGAAAAATCCCCAAACAGGTGCATTATTACAAGCATTAGGGATGAATTCTTCTCAAAAACTAAAAGTACATATCAGGCGATTTGTACTAGATGAAGATTGTGTATTCTTATTATGTTCAGATGGATTATCTGATTTTGATCGAGTTGAACAGTATTGGGCTTCAGAAATAATACCAATAATCAAAGGAGAAATTACCATAGAAGATGCCGCTAAAAAAATATTGAATATCGGTATCAATAAAAATGGTCATGATAACGTTACTATTGGTTTAGTTTATTGTCAGTTAGAAGAAAAAAAGCCAGAAGAATATGAAAGTCCATTATCTTGGGAATACTTACAAGAAATAATCCCAAATTTACCAAAACCCCAAGGAAAAATAAACATCGAAAAACCCGATAATATTATGCCTGAGAATAAAGTAAATTTTGCCCTTGATAAATCAAAAATTATCATAATTGCATTTATAATCTGCTTAGGTTTAGGATTTTTTTTCTGGTATCAAAACAAATCTTCTCAAAATAAATCTTCTCGAATCTCGATTATTTTTTCCAAAAACCTAACTTCACCAAAGACTTAATTTATAGTAATGTAGAGAAGTAAAGAAAAATGTGGATGAGAAATCAGCAATTATGGAAAACTTATTAAACATTGAAAATATAGACTTAGAAACCATTATTACCGCTATATTATATTTAAGTCTTAGTGGCTTATATTTACTGATACTTCCTGCTATGGTTTATTTCTATCTCAATAAGCGTTGGTATGTAGCTAGTTCTTTTGAACGTGGTTTTATGTATTTTATGGTATTCTTTTCTTTCCCTGGGATGTTATTATTAAGTCCATTTCTCAATTTTCGTCCTCATCGTCGTCAATTAAGCTAATTATAAAAAAGCTGAAATAATCCTATAACATTGATTTAATTATGAGAAGAATAGATGCAATTCTAATCGCTTTGGTGGTATTTTTGATTGGTGGTTTAGCTTATATTATTTTTCAATTTTTAGGTATAGAAGCAGCTACTGCTGGAATTTGGAGTCAAGGGTTATTAGTCGTGGGTTTAATTGGCTGGATAACAACTTATTTATTCCGAGTTTTTACTAATGATATGACTTATCATAAACAAGTGAAAGATTATGAAGACGCTTTTTTTGCGAAACAATTAGAGAAAATGTCTCCCGAAGAAATTGAACAATTAATGGCTGAAAAAGAATAAGAAAAAAACTCAACTATTTAAACATTAATTATTGATTATCCATTACTATTTATACATAAAAAATGACCTCAATTTCTCAACGTTTTGCACAACTTAAAAAACACTCTCAATGTGCCTTAATTCCTTTCATTACTGCTGGTGATCCCGATTTAGAAACAACTATTAAGGCCATCAAAATCCTAGCAGATAACGGGGCGGATATGATTGAATTAGGTGTACCTTATTCCGATCCTTTAGCGGATGGTCCTGTAATTCAAGCGGCTGCTACTCGTGCTTTAAAACATGGCGTATCTTTAGATGATGTTCTTAATATAGTTAAAACTGTTCCATCGGATCTTGATATTCCCATTATTTTATTCACTTATTACAATCCGATTTTTTATCGAGGAATGGAAAATTTCCTTACTACTATTGCCGATGCTGGGGTTAAAGGTTTAGTTGTACCCGATTTACCCTTAGAAGAAGCAGAAAATTTTTTAAATATTGCTCAAGACAAAGGTATAGAAGTAACTTTATTAGTTGCACCCACTAGTCCCATAGAAAGAATCAAACAAATTGCCGCAAAATCTCAGGGTTTTATCTATTTAGTTAGTGTTACTGGAGTTACTGGTATGCGATCGCAAGTAGAAAGTCGGGTAGAAGATTTAATTAGTAAATTAAAAACCGTGACAGATAAACCGATTGGTGTTGGCTTTGGGATTTCTGAACCATCACAGGCTACTCAGATGAAACAATGGGGAGCAGATGGAGTAATTGTTGGTAGTGCTTTTGTAAAAAAACTCAATAACAATAATCATCAACAAGGTTTAGAAGATGTTGCTAGTTTATGCACAAGTCTCAAAAAAGCCATTGAATAATTAGAGGTTGCTCAAAAAGTATCAGGTGTCGGGTGTTAGGTATCAAGTAAAGAATTAGTAAACAAGTTGTTCAAATTGATTTTATCAAAATTAAATTAAGTAATGAATTGATCTAAACAAAGAAATTGTTAACCTGCAACCTGCAACCTGCAACCTGTCACCTGAAACCTATTTAGCGGATTGAATTAATAACCATGTACCTGTACCCAATCCTAAGAAATTAGGCAACCATGCCGCCATAAAAGGGGTAACAATACCCCAAACTCCTAAAGATTCACTGACAAAAGATAGTAAATAATAGGAAAAAATTAAACCTACACAAATACCAAAACTGGTGGCTTTATTCGTATTTTGGGGACGAATGCCTAATGAAGCACCAACAATACCAAAAACGACACAAACAAAAGGCAATGAAATTTTACCTTGAATTGCTACTAAAAGTTTGCGAATTTCTTTCTCATTAGCTTCTAATTTGACGATGGTTAAATGTTCTCTAGCTTGAGCAATACTCATTTCATTATAACTAAGAGGACGTTGTGCTAAGTCCAGAGGTGCGCGAGATAATGCTAATTGCTGATGTTCAAAACGAACAATATTACGATAGCCACCATCAGGGGAAATAAGATAAATTGTACCATTGAAAAAATCCCAGACATTTTCTGACATATTCCAAGTAGCAGTTTGAGAGGTAAGAATCTGATTTACACCTTTACGAGAAAGATCTAAAATCGTTAAATCCTTCATTTGTTCTCCGTTAAATTCTTCGGCATAAAATAACCTGACTAAAACCGAGTGAGTACTGCCATCTTCATAGGTAACGGTTTTGTATTCAGGATAAAGAATATTGCGATCTTTAAAAGTGGGTCGGACTCGATTGAGAGCTTTTTGTAGCGTTAAAGTAGCTTGTCTATTAGCGTTAGGGGTGACGACATCATTAATAAAAAAAGTACATCCAGTAACAATTAAACTCAAAATAATCGCTGGTATGATTAACCGATAAATATTAATACCGATACTGCGCAAAGCAATAATTTCACTGTCACTAGAAAGACGGCTATAAGCCATTAAAGTTGCTAATAATACGGACATAGGAAAAGCTAAAGCGATAAACTCAGGCATCCTTAAGAGTAAAATTTTGATGGCAACGCTAAATAATAAACCTGATTCTGTGACTTTGCGAATTAATTCAAATAAAGTACCGATGGATAAACCTAAAGAGGTAAATAAACCAATACCAAACAAGAAAGGTAATAACAACTCCGTCATAATATACCGATCCATGACCGATATTTGTGGTAAAGATAGTTGAAATTTTGGTTCTTTTTCCATGGTTTTAGGCTTGAAAATTATCTCCTAAATAGTATTGTCTAACGAGGGGGTTATTGTAAAGTTCTTCTCCTGTACCATTCGCTAATATTTGCCCTTCTCTCATAATATAAGATCTGCTAGTAATTGCTAATGTTTCTCGAACATTATGATCTGTGATTAAGATACCCATTCCTTGATTTTTTAATCCTCCAATGATTTCTTGTATTTCAGATACGGCAATGGGATCTACTCCTGCAAAAGGTTCATCTAATAAGAGAAATTTAGGTCCTTCTTTGCCCACCGCTAAAGCCCTTGCTAACTCGGTTCTGCGTCTTTCACCTCCAGAAACTTGAGAGCCTTGGGTATCAATTACTTTTTCTAAGCGAAACTCCCCAATTAACTGATCTAAACGCATTTTTTGAAAACGACTAGATAAATTAGTTTGCTCTAAAACCAACCTTATATTATCTTTAACACTCAAATTTCTAAAAATACTAGCTTGTTGGGTTAAATAACCGATACCTAATTTTGCTCTTTCATTAAGTTGTAATTTTGTAATATCTTGTTCATCGAGATAAACATTACCTTCATTGGGTTTAACTAATCCCGTCGCAATATAAAATGTTGTGGTTTTTCCTGCTCCATTAGGGCCTAATAAACCGACTATTTCTCCTTGAGAAACTTTAACATTAACTCGATTAACAATACATCTTTTGCCGTAAAATTTATGGACATTCTCTAACAGTAACTTCATTTAACAATTAGCAAATAGGCATTAGCAATTAATCATTATAAACTATTCACTATTTTCTATAGGATTTATTTATTTTCTGTTTCATCTACTAAATAAACGGATTCTACTTGTTGTTTTGTTTCGGGAGTAGCAATAAAACGTCCTTCATCAATTAAATAAGTCATGGTTTCTGCTCTCATGGTGTTACCTTCTTGCAATACATAAACATTTCCATTTAAAACTAATCTTCTTTCTCTACTAAAATATTGTGCTTGAGCAGAGGTTGCTTGAAGATCCCTTGCTGGATAATTAATATAAACATTTCCCCTAGCGGTAATAACTCCCGTTTCGGAATTAGCCTCTTGTATATCTGAACGTACTGTTAAGGGTTGTTTTGGTATAGCGGATTGCGCTTTTGCTTGGTTAAAATCAAAGTTGGTCAATATATTGATCATAACTGGAGAAAATAAAGATATTGCTATTAATGACGAGTAAAAAATTTTTCTAGGTTTTAACATAGTTTTAACGGCTTTCATACTTGTAAAATGGGTCATAAATAATCAATTCTAATCTTTATTTTAACGGATGATCGTAATATCTCTCTCTGACGATCAACTATCACTAAAAGTTGCTTGTTATAAAGAACTTGAGGGGAAAATTCCCAATGATGAAGAAATGTAACCAACTTTGACAAGCTGTCATTTGACAATAAAAAACAAATTGAGGAAGATCAAATATGAGAATCCTTAAAAAAATTAAAACATGAAAAAAATTATTAGTTTGGTATTGTTATTAATTACTGTTGCTACTTTCAGTTTTAGTACACCCGCATGGGCTGGAGATGCTGTAAAAGGAGCTGCAGTTTTTAGTGCTAATTGTGCGTCTTGCCATATGGGAGGAAGAAATGTTGTTAATGCAGCGAAAACTTTACAAAAAGCTGATTTAGAAAAATACGAAATGTATGACATCGAAAAAATCAAAACTCAAATAATGAAAGGTAAAGCAGCAATGCCAGCATTTAAAAACATTACGGCAGAGCAAGTTGAAGATGTAGCTACTTATGTTCTTTCTCAAGCGGATAAAGGTTGGAAATAATTTTTAGCCATTAATAAAGCAATTAGCAATTAACAATTTTTGACTTTTTATTTTCCCTTTCGATACAATAAGTGAGAGTAAAATAAATATCAAATCATTTAATGTCAGACTTAAAAACACAGTTAAAAGAGCAAATTGCGCCAATGGATTGGCAAGATTTAGTTACTCACGCTCAAAGAGATGTCTTAATTGTAGTTGATAGTAATTTAGATTTAATCGAAGTGGGATGCGCCATCGCTGAAGATAAAACAAGTTTAGTGCAAAATTGGATTAGTGAACAACTGATTCAAAAACCTTCCCCTCAACAACTAAGTTTGTGGAATCAAAATCCTAACTATAAGTTTAATACAATTATTGTGCAACCCTATGTATTAATTTCTCCTTGTTTTGAGGAGTAAAAATTTTGTCTTTATTGCTTTGTGTTTGTGATAAATTATTCCTTGAAAAAGGTGTCAGATGAAATGCAAACAGTTAATCTATAACAAATTTAATTGTTAATTCTTATAGTGCCAATAAAGTTTATTCTATCTAAATTTATCATAACTATTGTAGAGAGTCCGAATTTTTGGGATTACTTTAACAAAAATGGAGAAAGAAGTCCTACGCTCTATTTTTCGTTAAAAAACCGCCCATGAAATGAGCGTGGGATGAATTTTGACAGTAAAATAACATCCGTAGGATTCTACACAAA
>JAACUG010000093.1 GCA_009993045.1 Cyanobacteria bacterium CG_2015-22_32_23 | reverse complement strand
AAATGCCTAAAACTACGCACTTTTTTATTAACTTAACGATGGCCCAAGCCTTGATTTTAATAGCTTTCTGATTTATTCAGCAAACCCTAATTATTATTGTGGTAATATTGTAAGGATTAAAGTTATTAGCTACAAGAATCAATCAATATTTTTTGTAGTTCGCCATTATCTCGAAGTTGTTTGATTAATGAATGTCCGCCATCTCGCCATTCAATAGTAGTTCTTGGCAAACTTTTGAGTCTTGAAGCATGAAGAGCATCTAATCTGTTATTTCGATCTGAAAAAATTATCGCTTTTTTATACTCTGGATTTTTTAAAAAAACTTTTAAATCAAACATCTGTTTGGAAATAGACGAATTTTTATGCAATTTATTTATTTGTTCTTTCCATCGATTATCAAAATTGATTATTCTTAACCATTTACTAATAAAAGTTTGAGGAACAAAAGATAAGACTTGATCTGCTTGAATTAGAGAACCAATTAGTAATGCTGCATAACCGCCCATAGAGTTACCGATACAAACAACTTTGGAATAATTAGTTTGTTGTTTTATAGATTCTATGGTGAGAATAATATCATTAATTCCGTTGCCAATAGAGGGCAATTCTAGGTGATACCATGCTTGTGATAAATCTCGGATAAAAATTAATTTAACTGGCAAACTATCAGTTATTCTTTTAAATTCAAATGGTGGTATCCCTAATCCAGATTGTATGCCACCAAATATGATTAATAGTGTATTTCCGTCTCTATCTAAATCTAGGCTTAATGAACTTTCTTTATTTTCCATAATCTACAACAATTTTTTTATTTATTTAAAACATGGTATATTGCCCAAATAGCCATAGCTCGTAAATAATGACTAGCTCGAAATGTACCTACGGCAGTTATCGCTTCAGGTGTTCTAAATTGTAAGCCATTATCATAAACTTGTTTAACTACTGTTTGGGCTACTTTTAATCCTTCTTCTTTCATACCATTAAGAATCATAAAAGCTACAATACCGTAATTAATGCCTGTCCAAACTTCAAGAGGGTGAGTATCATTTTCTTGAACAGGTTTACCATCGGGTTTTACCCCGTTAGCGATACCAAATTTACCATCATGAAATTTTAAGAAACAAGCATCATAAACCTTATTTAAAGTTGATTTTACATATTCAGATTCAATGACATCAGGTAATCCTAAAATCTGTGCTAAAAATTGTCCTGAAAGTTGATCTGCCATTACTACATCTGAACCACTTTCACTATCTAAACGGTAATATTCTCCATTCCACAAAGTTTGATGATAAATTGCTCTAGATTTTTGCAACCAATCCTCAAATATGGTGATCTCACTTTGAATACATTGAGGGAAATCATCAGGTTGTAAATGAGGATTCATAGGAGGATTAGCCATAAGAATTTTACCAATGGCGATAGCTGCTTCTAAAGACACAATCCATAAACCACCACAATAGGCACTTATACCTTGTAATCGCCAATCATCAAAAGTTTGATCTGGAGCGCCAGAATTTTCGGGAATACCGTCACCATCTAAATCAAAACCCTTGACATAATGAAGAGTTTGTATGATGCTTTCCCAACATTCCCACAAGAAATCTTGATCTTGACTGCCAGTAAATAGATAATCACGATAGACTTGTAAAACAAAATCGCAACCAAGATCTTTCCATAAATTACAATCTTGATAGCTAGTATAGTTGGTTTTTTCCCAAGGATGCTCATTAGGTGCACCTAAGTCATGAGGAGTCGCTCCTTTAGCCTTTCTGATAGCACTAGCACGGTTATAACCTATAATACGAAGAGTATCATCTGAATGAGAAATAGCATGACTAAAAGCCTCTAAAATCGATTTATCCAGCCGTGGCCATAGCATAATCATGGAGAATGAACCATATAATCTGACATCTAAACTTTCATACCAACGATAATCAATACACTCTAGTACCCCAAACTGTCCCACTGGATCATTTTCCGTTGCTGCCGTCCATAAACTACCACCATCAGCAAGTAAATATAATTCGTTAAATAACGCCATTTTCAGCCAATCTGGTAAATTTGAGCGCATTAAAATAGGTTTTTGCCACTCATTGATACGATTTCGCCACATATCGCTATGTTTTAAAGCTGTGCGTACCATTGCCCAAGCATTTTTGCCGTTTCTGCCGAAAAAGTCCGTATAACGACGATAATAGTTGATTCCTTGAGCAAATTCTGTTACGGGAAAATCCCACGCCAAAATAAAAGGAATTTTCTTCGTTTTTCCTGCTTTAATCGTAAATCTGATGGCCATTGCCCCCGCAATTTGTTCCCCCGGTTCGGCAGGGGTCTCATCTTGATAGTCGGGAAGTGAACCATTCATAGCAAAATAATCCCATAACTCGCTACCATCTCCTTTAGGATTCCAACGATTATGATAAAATACCTCTAAACTTGGATTAGTAATACTAGCGATCGCAAATTGTCCTTCACATTCTAGGGGTTCGTCACCCATGCGGATACGATCAAATAGACAACCTACTCGAAAATTATCTTGAATCCACTGGTTAAGATTACCCGTACTATCCCCCCAACGAGGCTGATATTCATACTCAGGGCTACCATCATCTCTCACTTGTACCGTAGGGCTTTTAATGGCATTAGTAAACCAACCCACACTATTTTGCCAAGAAAACATGATACTAATAGTAATATCTTTATCAGTCGGATTATGAATACTCCAATCAAACACCGCCACAGGATAACTAGCCTCTTGATAACTACCAGCCCAAATCGGCGAGAATTGCTCACATAGAAGATGAGATTTAAAAACCCCCTGATAATCAAACCAACTACGAGGATAAAGGGCAGAATAAGTACCTTTTCCTTGAGGATACCATGCCCAACTTGATAAACTACCATCTTCTGGAGGCGTCGTACTCATAGCGTAAACTTGCGGCATTTCTCCTTCTACCTGCTCAAAAATGCTGAATTGACAAGCAGATAAAGCCTTGAAAATATGATTACCGCCGTCAATATGCCACAGGTTAAAGTCACCATTTACCCCTCTACCAATACAACCGCTACCAAATCCTCCTAAAGGCATCCCATGATTAGCACCATCATCTAAGTTACTAGCATAACGCACCGTATAAGGTTTTTCCCAGATTTTGCCGATTTCACATTGCCAAGCAGAAGGAGGAATATTTGGTAATTCGATTTTTAGCATATTGACAGATTCAAAACAGATTTCTTCTTAATATTATCTTGAAATGTTCTTAAAACTATAGGTTAGTGGCTTTTATTTTTCATGGAAAAACCCCTACCTGAATTAACAAGTAAGGGTTCAAGTATTAGATTAAACTAATTTAAACTAGAATGTGAAAGTCGTTCTTAAAGTACCAATAACTTGGTCATCATTATCACCTTGGTTAGAAGAATTAACCCAAATAACACCAGGAGTTAAAGAAATATTGTCAGTTAACTGATATTTATAGAATGCTTCTACATGGATAGGAATGGTTTCAAGGGATGTACGAACACGACGAGTATCACCATTAGGATCAGTTACAAAGTAACGGGGAGAACCGTTGTAAGGTTGGACACCCGCAAAGATACCTAAAACACTACCTTCTTTGAATAAGTCAGGGAATGCAATACCACCACCATAACTCCAGATGTCATCGTTACCACGGCCTAATCTTGTTAAGTTAGTATAGTTAAAGAAAGCACTTAAACTTACACCTTTACTTACACGCCATGCCGCTTGAGCACCATAAGAATTACTGATTTTGTCTTTTTGATTGACAGTAGTACCAGCTCCGAATTGATTTTCTAAAATGCTATTTAGTTGACCATTACTTTGGTTCGCTAACTGAGTACCTACGATACCAAAACCACTACCAGCACCGCCTCCAAATACAGGACTATCTGCTTTATGGAAACCATTTACATAGGTTAAACCAAATGCAAGACTATCACTTACGTTAAAGTTAAGTTGACCTAAAACTGAGTAATCTCCGTTAAAGATACCTTGACCTTCTAAAGGAGAGTTAGGAGAACCACCACCCATATAACTTATGGTTGCGGAAGTTGGACCTAAAAGACTTTGTAAGAAACCTAGTTGATAGCTAAAAGCTACCCCAGAACCACCACCAATACGGTAGATAGGACTTTCAGATGCAAAAGGACTTAATGCACCATTTCCACCGTCGTAGTCTTCAAAGTAAGGGTTAGTTGTGGGAGCGTAGTCACTATGAATACCACCGAAAGCAGCTATATAAGTTTGAATTTGACTTTTTTCACTTAACTTAATAGGTGCATAGTATGCTAACCAATCAACTTGTACATCATTATTAACCCCAGGATATAGATTGAATGTCTGATTTAAGGTTGCACTAGGGCCACTGGTATTAACTCTTTGAACAGGTATTCCAGGAGTTCTTAACTTGGTTGTACCATTGGCATTGAAAGCACCTGCGTTACCAGCAGACAAACGAGTAACTAAGTTATCTTCCCCAGTGAAACTGGTATTTAATGCTAAACGAACTCTGTCAGCTAAAATTGCTTGGTTATTACTGTTAAATTCTTGACTTAAAGCCATGATAACCTCCCCTTTCAACTTGGTAGTTGTGGAGAATTGATGATCTTCTAAGAAAGCAACTCTACCTTCTAAGTTATCAACTCTTGCACCTAAGGCGGCTAATTCAGATTCAAATTCAGCCATCAAACGTTTTAGTTTTTCGATGTCTTCTCTGGTAACAGCTTCACTAGCAGCAATTAAACGTTCCATTTGTTGCATACAAGCGTTTAAACCTGCTGCAAATTCATAACGACTTAAGGCACGGTTTCCTCTGAAGGTACGATCAGGATAACCTACGATACAACCATAACGTTCTACTAAACTACGGAGAGCTTCAAAAGCCCAATCGGTAGGAGATACATCTCTTAGTTGAGATACACTGGTTACTTGATCTTTAGAAGAAGTACCACCTTCTGTGCTGTAATTATCTAATTGATTGATAGTTTGTGCATCAACTTCGGTATTGACTTGAGAAATTTCATTAGCTTGAACCTGAGAGGCAGCTAATAAACTTGCACCCACTAATATTGGCGTTACTTTAATGGATTTCCAAAAACTTGTTTTCATTGATTTTTTCCTCACACTGAGTAATTCTGTTTGCTAATTGATTTAATTTCTAGGTAACAGATTTATTTTGTCTATCCTAACATAAAAATTTATTTTTATCACTAAGAATAATCTTTATTGTTAAAATATCTTAACTTTTTCTTAACTACGGAGTTTAGCTTTTAATTTTTCTATGATCATAACTTTTTTTTTACTATTTCATCAAATTGAAAAAATTAATATAAAATCCCTATATTTGCTAAAGTTAGGTAAAATCAAAATTGTCTTAAAATAAGGTAATGGCTAAGAAATTAATCATTTTTAAAATCGGAGAGGGTACTTTTGAGTCTGGTTTTCCCCTCAGTATCCGTCTTAGTCAAGATGACACTAAAGAATTATTAGTAGAAACCGAGGGGAGATTACCTCCTGCACCAAATCTTTATAAAAGCTATACTAATTGGCAATGTAGTTATCGTAATTTATCCGTTTCTTTACGTTTAGGTTCGACGGAAAATCAAGTCACTAATGTTGCAGTTAGTCAATGTCAGGAATATATTGATACTCTACAAATTAATATTAATCAATGGCTAGAAGATTCTCAAGTACAATGTCTATTATTAGATCTTTTTCCTCATCTTCATCAACAGGATTTAATTCGTTTTGTTATTCAAACTGCGGATGTCCGTTTATGGCAGTTACCTTGGCATTTATGGTCAGTGTGGCATCGTTACCCACAAACAGAAATTGCTTTGAGTAAGCCTAATTGTCAAAAACCTAATCGAAAAGAAAATTTAGATTCTCCTCCTAAAGTAAAAATTTTGGCTATTTTAGGCGATCGCCGCAGTATAGATGTAGAGAGAGACAGACGTATATTAAACAGTTTACCTAATGCGGAAGTAGTATTTTTAGATCAACCAAATTTAACGGAATTAACGCCATTATGGGAACAATCATGGCAGATTTTGTTTTTTGCAGGACATAGTTCTAGTAAAGATAATAGTAAATGTGGTTTATTGCAAATCAACCCTTATGAAACCATAGATATTCAAAGATTGAAAAACACCCTTGCTAAAGCGATTCATAACGGATTGGAGTTAGCAATTTTTAATTCCTGTGACGGATTGGGTTTAGGGTTTACCCTTGCAGATTTACAATTACCTCAAACGATTATCATGAGGGAAGCAGTACCCGATGAAGTTGCTCAAGAATTTTTAAAATACTTCTTACAAGCCTATTCAGAAGGAGAAACATTATATCAAGCCGTCAAAGATGCTAAAGCGAAAATACAAGACTTATACCATTTGGAAGAACAAGCACCTGGATCGTCATGGTTGCCCGTTATTTGCCAAAATTTAGCGGTAGATCCACCTTTATGGTCAAATTTAATCAAAAAAAAGCAAATATCATTTAATAGCTCTTTTTCTTCGTCAAATAAAGTATTAAAGTCTATTATTAATGGTAAAACTCTATTAATAGGTATTACCGCTATTATTATATTGACGGCATTAGTAACAACAGGATTAATATTGATCAAAAAACCTCTTTTGGCGCGCCCGATTCGTAACCCCCAAAAAGGTATTTGTGAATGTCCTTATGATATAGATGCGTTAGGTAGAGAATGCGGTAATAAATCTGCTTATAGTCGTCCTGGAGGTACGAATCCTGTTTGTTTTTTTAGTGATAAAATTAACTAGGGTAAGGGAGTAAAAATAATAATTAGGATCATGATAATGTTTTGCTGATTCGTCAATAACTCTAATTATATTGTGCTTTTTTGCTTTTTCATCTAGGCTAATTTCATAAATTTTCTTGATTTTTCAAAAGGCTAAATAGTCATCATTTTTAATAAATATTAGTAATTGTTTGTATAATTATTGATGATTTTTACGGAATTATTAAATTGTGTTAAAAATTCATTAATGGTGATAATTTATACATTTTTAAAGGGATTTAATAATAATATGAATCATACTGGCAAAAATCATCATTTCACTCGTAGTTAGTAAAAATTCATAATCTTTATTTAATCTTCAGTAATGACCAAACCATGAATATGTCTTCTCTACTACTCATCTTTTCGAGATTACAAGAAAGTGTGGTTTTTCATCTGTCGGTTTTAAATGTTCTAGTTTTCAGTCAAATTCCCTCTCTATTTTAGCGATAAATTCTTTCTCCACTTGATTTAATCTAACTTTTTATAGAAGCTTTGTTGATATTAAATTTTATTTTCCTTTTTCAGTAAGTGCGAAGATATTGTAAAATAAACTTTATTTATAGGGAATTATTATTTAAAACTTATGGAAAAACTTAGCTTTATTTTCAAGATTAAAAAATATATTAACTACTTTTTTTTCTTAGGGATTTTTTTAATATCAGCAGGAATTGTTTTACTGCAAATAAACGGTAATTTATCTAATCTTGTTATCGGCATTATAAGCAGTGGAATAACAGTTATTATTTTCGGAATATGTATTTTTCTTTATAGTAATAAAGGTTTTTTGGGAAAAAGGGGAGTTGAAGCTGGTATAAATGCGATTATTTCTACTTCCGCTTTATTATTAATTTTAGGTTTAGTGAATTTTTTGGGATTAAAATATTCAGTAAAAATAGATTTAACGGAGAATAATCTTTATACTCTTTCTCCTCAATCTCAACAATTAATTAGTAATTTAAGTCAACCTTTAAAAGTTTATATTTTTGATAATCCACCTAATGATTTTGATCGTAAATTATTGCAAGATTATGAAAGAAAAAATAATAAATTTCAATACCAATTTGTTAATCCTCAAGTGGATATTAATTTAGCTAAAAAATTTAATGTGACTCGTTTAGGTGATGTTTATTTAGAGTATGGAGATAAGCAACAATTAGCGCAAACTTTATCGCCTCAAAATCGTCTTTCAGAAATTAAATTAACCAATGCTATCGCTAAAATTCAACAAACGACGCAACCGATAATATATATTTTACAAGGTCATGGTGAATCGGCCATGGAAGAAGGACAAGTTAGTATTTCTCAAGCAGTAACAACCTTACGAGATAAAGGCTATACCGTTAATTCTCTCACCCTTGCTACTTCGCCGTTAATTCCACCCGATGCTAATGTTTTGATAATCAGTAATCCCGAAAAAGAATTATTAGAAGGGGAGATAAAAATTATTCAAAAATACTTAGATGATGGCGGTGGTTTATTGGTGATGTATAACGCTGGAAGTAATGTTAATCTTGAGGAAATATTGAAAAAATGGGGAATAAAATTCGACGACAGATTAGTAGTTGATGCTTCAGGTACAGGAGAAGTGTTCGGATTAGGTCCTTCTATTACTATAATTGTTGATTATGGTGCTCATCCTATAACTCAAAATTTTGGTAATGGTATGAGTTTGTTTCCTTGGGCAAGACCAATCATAACCGAAACTGTAACCGATGTCACGGCAACACCTTTTTTGATTACCAATAGTCAATCATGGGGTGAAAGAAATCCCGAAGGGGAAAATGTAGAATTAGATCCTACAGTAGATTTACAAGGACCGTTAAATATTGGGGTAGCATTAACTAAGAAAAATCTTATCAAAAGTATTTCTAAGAGTCAAGAAGATAGTTCAAATATAAAAAATGACTTAGAAATCAAAAATAACGAAAACCTAACCTTAAAAGAAGAATCTGTCAAAAAAGTTAACCCTGATAATAATTTGCCTTTGCCACCAAAGATGAAAACTCCATCAGAGGAAAAAACCAATAGTGAAACATTATCAAATCCTCAATCTTCACAAACTAGAATGGTAGTAATCGGTAACGCTAACTTTGCTACGGATGGTTGGTTTCAACAACAGCTAAACAGTGATTTATTTATCAATACGGTAGGATGGTTAGCGAATGAGAAAGATTCGACTTTATCTATTAGCCCAAAAGAGGCAACTAATCGTAGAATTAATTTAACTACTTTTCAAGCTGGTTTAATTGGTTGGTTAGCTTTATTTATCATCCCTGCATTAGCTTTTACTGTTTCTATGGTTACATGGTGGCAAAGAAGTCGTTAAGAAAATAATTCCTAAAGATTTTAACAGAATTTATTAATTGACTGTCGTTGATACTCTGCTAATAAAAAGGCGGTAGCGATGGCTACATTTAATGATTCAACGTTATTAACTAAAGGAATTTTAACATTTTCCGTGGCTAAAATGGCTAATTCTGGAGATAAACCTTGGCTTTCATTGCCTAAAAGTAGGATAGTAGGTTTAGTAAAATCAATTTGCCAATGGGTTTTTTTTCCTTGGAGAGAGGTTGCAATAATTTGATAGCCTTGAGATTGATATTTTTTAACTACAGAAATAAGATCATTTTCTACTTTTGCTTGAATTTTAAACCATTCTCCCACGGATGAGCGCATCACTTTAGGATTATCTAAATCTACACTATCACTACTTAACCACAGAAAATCAACATCGGTAGCAACTGAAGTACGAATAATTGTCCCTAAGTTACCTGGATCTTGAATGCGATGACAAATTAACCCTAAACGTAGATTTTCAGGTGGTTGTGCTTGTCGAGAATTACGATAAGCGGTGGCGATAATACCATCTGGATTGACGGTGGTAGCAAGATGTTTCATCAATTCAGGGGAAACGGTTTCGATTCTTTCTCCTTGATTTTGTAATGTTTGCCAAAGAGAATCGTTTTTTTCCTGCCATAATGAGGTTGATAATATTGTTACCAAAGGATAATTAACTTGACTGGCAACTTCTAATAAATTTGTACCTTCTAATAAGTGTAAATTTTGGCGATGTCTTTCTTGAGTTTTCTGTAATTTTCTGACTTCTTTTATGAGGGGATTTTGCAAACTGGTTAACATAATTTAGGAGTTAGGAGTTAGGAGTTAGGAGTTAGGAGTTAAGAGTTAGGAGTTAAGAGTTAGGAGTTAGGAGTTAGGAGTTAAGAGTTAAGAGTTAGGAGTTAGGAGTTAGGAGTTAGGAGTTTTAGTTACTTTTACAAATTAATAAAGTGGGTTTTAGTTAATACTTAAAATGAGTAATAATTTGATTTAGATTGAGATAAATTTTAAGTCTATTTTTTGTGTCTTTTGAGGAAATTAATTATAGCCATTTTGAAGTAAAAAATCTAAACTAATATCTTGTGATAAAGGAGTTTTTTCTACACGATGACGGATTAATTTATCAACATATTTACCTAAAATATCGCTTTCTAAATTTACCCAATCTCCTGACTGAAGTTGTGATAAATTAGTTTGTGCGTAGGTATGAGGAATAACAGCAACATTAAACCAATTACCATCTATATCACAATCGGCGATGGTTAAACTAATGCCATTAACGGCAATACTAGCTTTAGAAACAATATAAGGAGAAATATAATTTTGCCACTGAGTTTTTAATCCTGAAGGCGCTGTAAATGTCATTTCCCAAGATTGTTGACAATTTACCGATTCAACTAAACATCCTATACCATCTACATGACCTGTAACAAAATGTCCGCCAATTTTACTCCCTACTCGTAAAGAAGTTTCAAGGTTAACATTTTTCTGTTTCTGAATATTTTTCTCTAAAGTTGTGCGTTGTAAGGTTTCTGGAGAAGCCGTAGCGATAAAACTTTCTTGTAAAATTTTTTCTACTGTCAAACAAATTCCATCGACGGCAACGCTATCACCTATGGCTAAATCTTGACAAATTAGATTTTCTCGATTTTTCTCGATGTCAATGATAAATAAGTTATTACCCTTGGCTTTTATTTTTCCTTTTCCTTGAATTAATCCTGTAAACATATTTTTTATAATTATTATCTGATGTTACTCAAAAATAGAATTAATTGTTGGTTTAAGGTGTCAGGTTTCCGATGTCGGATGTCAGGTTTTAGGTTTTAAATAATTAGTTTATAGACTATTCAAGATTCTTCTTAACTTCTATTAAGAGGGTGAATGCCATTAACCCCTAAATTATTCCCTTTTTCCTATCTCCTATCTTCTATCTCCTATCTCCTATCTCCTAACTTCTATCTCCTAACTCCTATCTTCTATCTTCTATCTCCTAACTCCTAACTCCTATCTTCTATCTTCTATCTTCTATCTTCTATCTTCTATCTTCTATCTTCTATCTTCTATCTCCTATCTCCTAACTTCTATCTCCTCTGATTATTAATAGATTTAGACGCTTTTTTCTTTTGCAATCAATTTTGCCGCCAAAACTCCTCCTAAAAAACCAAATAAATGAGCTAACCATGATACATGAGGATTAGAAGGTAATACACCCCAAATCATTCCACCATAAAGGAAAAACACTAATAATGATATAGCAATAGAGCGTGTATTTTTTTGAAAATAACTTCGCATTATCAAAAAGCCAAAATAACCGAAAATAACACCACTTGCGCCTACGGTAATAGAGTTTGTTTGAGCGAATAACCATACACCTATACCACTAACTAAAATTGAGCATAAACTCACTATATAAAAATCACTGGTTTCTTGCAACATTACTAACCAACCCAACACCGCAAACGGTAATGTATTGGCTATTAAATGGGGAAAATCTACATGAAGAAAAGGCGCTAAAATTATTCCTCTCAATCCGATAGCACTTCTTGGTATAATACCAAAGTAATCTAAGTGATCGCCAAAAAACATTTGGTTAACAATTTCGATAATCCAAAAGATAGCGATAAAAATACCAATAATAGTAAATTGAGTTTTTAATTCTTTAGCTAATCCTTTCATTTTTTGGTTACTCATGAGTTATTATCCTAGGGAGTTATTTTTTCCATTTTATAGCGCTCAAAAGAAACATCTCCATAAAAAACTGTTTCCATTTCTAAAATAGTAAAACCACAGCGAGAAAAAACAGGTTGAGAGAAAAAACTAGCCTCAGTGTAAAATTTTTTCACGGCTTGTGTGATACCAATATCTAAAACATAAGATAATAATTTTGTGCCGTAACCTTGACGAGTAAAATGAGGATGAATATAAAAAGAGGCAATATAGCCATTATTTTTTAAACCGCAAAAACCAATAATTTCGTCATTTTCAATTAATAAATAAGTATTAGCATCAAAGATAAAATCATGAAACTTACTAATATTATCAGATGCTGATGACCAAGCCATAACTTGTGAAGGAGAATATAAACTAGGGGCAAGTTTTGTGACAGTATAAGAATAAATATGTCTTAAAGTGTCAAAATCTTTTTCTACAGCTAAACGAAACATAAAAAATTATCAAGAAAGAATAAAATTTGGTAGAAGTGTTAACTATCAATAATCAGCTTTGGCGGTATAGTAAAAAATATACATTTAATCTTGAATGTTTAATTATTCATCAATAATTTAGAATTGGTAGATTATAGTTTACAATACTTAACAATAACTTCTTTTTATTATTGATAATTATATGAGTGCCAAAGTAGAAATTTACACTTGGAGTAGTTGCCCTTTCTGTATTCGTGCAAAGGCTTTATTGAAACAGAAACAAGTAGAGTTTATCGAATATTGTATTGATGGGGATAATCAAGGAAGAATGAAAATGTCGGAGAGGGCGAATGGCCGTACTAGCGTACCTCAAGTTTTTATTGATGATAGACATATCGGCGGATGTGACGATTTATATGAGATTAACGCTTTGGGAGAATTAGATAAATTATTACAAGATTAAAAAAGTCTTTACATCTTCTTTAGACAAATACACTTAAATAACATGAAATTTGCTTTTATTATAGATCCATTAGCTAAATTAGATCCTACTCATGATAGTAGTGTGGCAATGATGGAGTCTGCGGGGAATTTAGGGCATGAAGTCTATATTACCTCCATTAATGAACTTAGTGTGGTGGGAGGAAAAGCCTACGCACATTTACAAAAAATCAGTCTTAAGCCAGTTAAATTAGTTGATAATCACTGGAAAGCAGAAGAAAATTGGTATTTATTAGAAGAATCTACTTTTTTACCCCTAGAATCTTATAATGCCGTCTTTATGCGTACTGATCCTCCTGTTAACACTCCTTATCTTTATGCTACTTATATTTTAGACTTAATTGATCCCAAAAAAACAAAAGTGGTCAATTCTCCTCAAGGGATTCGCGCGGCTAATGAAAAAATGTATGCTTTACAATTTCCTTCTGTTATTCCTGATACCATCGTTACTCAGAGTAAATCTGTCATTGCTGACTTTCTATCCCAAAAAGAAGCCTTAATTCTCAAACCCCTTGGTGGTAAAGCAGGAGAAGGTATTTTATTCTTACAACAAGGCGATCGCAATTTTAACTCTTTAATTGAAATTAGCACAAAACAAGGAAAAGAACCGATAATGGTACAAGAATATTTACCATCGGCGAAAGAAGGAGATAAAAGAATCATCTTACTAAATGGTAAACCCATTGGTGCGGTAAATCGTATTCCGACGGGGAAAGAATTTCGAGGAAATATGGCTGTAGGTGGTAGAGTAGCTCAAACGGACATCACGGAAAGAGAGTTAAATATTTGCGAAATCCTTGCACCAAAACTAATAGAAGATGGTTTATTTTTTGTGGGAATAGATGTTATCGGAGGTTATTTAACAGAAGTTAATGTTACAAGTCCTACAGGAATTAGGGAAATAGATCTTCTAAATAATGTTAACTTAGGACAGGATGTTATTAACGCTATTGCTTTTTAAATTATTTGCCTAATATAAAAAGTAATATTTATGATTTTATTTTATGGTTAATTCTGGTTATACGTTACCTGTTTTTGCTACTGCTTCGGCAGTGGCTGCTTTACAATATTTACAAAATAATTATCAAAATAATCAAGTAGAAATTGACTTAATTAAACCCTCTGAAATTGCCACTATTAAAGTTGAGCAAATCGCAAAAATAAGTGATAATCAAGCCTTAGCTATTACTAAATCAAATCCGGGAGATAATTTAGATTTAACTCGTGATACACCTATATGGGCTATAGTAACTTTAACTCTGAATCATGAAACTAAATTAAAAATTAATGGAGGAGAAGGAGTTGGGAAAATTGTTAATTTAGAAGGAAAATCTGCTATTTATTCTTATGCTCAAAAACTGTTAGAAAAAAATTTATTAGACAACTTAAATATTACGGCAATTGTGGATGTAGAAATAATTTTACCTGAAGGGAAAAGACTTGCTCAAAAAACTTCTAACTCTGCTTTTGGAGTAATAGAAGGTTTATCATTATTAGGTACAACGGGAATTTCACAACCTTTAACAAGTAAAAAACAGTTAGATTTATATCAAGAAGAGTTATTTAATAAGGCGGAAAAATTTGATAATTTAGTATTTTGTATTGGTGAAAATGGCTTAGATTTAGCACTTAAATTAGGGTTTAATTCTGAGCAATTAATTAAAACCGCTAACTGGTTAGGCTCAATGTTAGTAAGTGCTTCTGTGGCACAAATTAAGTCAGTAATTTTATTAGGTTATCATGGTAAATTAATTAAATTAGCAGGAAATATTTTTCATACTCATCATCATTTAGCAGATGGAAGATTAGAAATATTAACGGCAATTGGTGCTTATTTAGAGTTACCAAATACTATTATTAAACAAATATTTATAGCAGAAACTACAGAGTCAGCTTTACAAATTTTGCGAAATTTTGATCAAGAAAATAAGACTAATTTTACTAAGGAAATTTATCAATTTATAGCTAATCGAATTGAAGATAATGCTCAAAAATATATCCAAAAACATTCTGATTTTACCGTAAAAATTGGTACTATTTTATTTGAAAGAAATCGTAATATAATTGCTATAGGAAATAATGGGAAATTAATGATCAATAATCAAGACATATTTTCTCTTAATTGTTAATCTAATCTTAATTTTTAATTGTTATGGTTATGATTAACTGTTGATTATTAATTTATGTTAGATAGTTTTCTAGTTTGCGGATTAGGTAGTTTAGGCAAAAATTGCGTTACTATTTTAAAAAAATTTGGGGTGAAAGTTGTTGTTATTGAAAAAAATCCCCCTCACAATGATGAAATTAAAGATTTATTACCTTTGATTGACTTATTAATTATTGGAGATTGTAGCGATCGCAACATATTATTACAAAGTAACATAGAAGAATGTCGAGCAGCCTTGATTGTCACTACGTCGGAAAAAGTAAATGTTGCCACAGCTATTGCCATTAGACAATTAAACCAGAAAACAAGACTGGTAATGAGATCCGCACAGAAAAATTTGAATAATTTATTGAGTGAACAATTAAGTAACTTTATTGCTTACGAACCAACACAACTACCAGCGAATGCTTACGCTTTATCAGCTTTAGGAGAAGAAATATTAGGTTTTTTCATCTTGGAGGAAGAAAAGATTAGAATTACAAAAGTAAAAATTGATCAATCTCATCCTTGGTGTAAGTATGAATCTTTAGATGAATTAAATAATCGTAGTCGCCGCATTCTGAGTCACTATCCACCGTCAAAATCAGTTTCACGGACTTTTAATCAATGGAATCCTTACACTCGAATTTTACCTCAAGATACAATTATTTGTGTGGAGACGGAAGATAATTTTCGTCTTTCTTCTCAAAATATAAACCAGAGAATTATTAATCAATCTTTCTCAAGAAATTTACTAAATAGTATTAATGAAGTTAAAAATAAATGTGTCAGATATGTTCAAGATTTTTCCTTGTTAAATAGTAAACAAAAGATTAGAGGAGTAGTAATCTTTTCTTCTTTAATAACACTAATTTTATTAATTACTGGAACTATTTTATTTAAAAATTATCATGAAAATGCTAGTTATTTATCTTCTTTTTATGTAACTTCAATTCTACTTTTAGGTGGATATTCAGACTTATTTGATAGCTTTGAACCCATCGATTCTGTACCAGAATGGTTACAGTTTTTTAGTTTACTTTTAACCCTAACTGGAACAGCTTTTGTGGGAGTTTTATATGCTTTATTAACACAGGCTTTATTATCTTCTCAATTTCAATTTACCACAAAAAAACCTGCTATTCCTACAGAAAATCATATCGTTATCATCGGTTTTGGTAGAATAGGACAACAAATTGCAGAACAACTCAAAAACTTAAAACAATCTGTATTAGCCATTAGTTTAAACTCAAATATAGAAGTTTCTCAATGGTTAAATTTTCCTTTAATTGTTGGTAAATTGCAAGATATTCTTCCTAGTGCAAATTTAGAAAAAGCCAAGAGTATTATTATTGTTACTGATGATGATATTGTTAATCTTGAAGTAGCTTTAATGGCGCAAAATATTAATTCTAATCTCAATATTGTTATTCGTACTAATGGAGATGATTTCAGTGATAATTTAACTCAACTATTACCTTGCGCTTCCGTTATTAGTGCCTATGAAGTAGCGGCAGAGGCTTTTACTGGGGCAGCTTTTGGCGAAAATATCTTACAATTATATCGTTTTGATCAACAAACTATTTTAGTGACAGAATATCAAATTACCACAGGAGATACCCTCAATAACTTATTACTATCCGATGTTGCTTATGGATACGGAGTTATTCCTGTTTTTTATCGTGCTAATGGTAGTTACAATTTTACTTCAATGCCTTCTGATGATACCCTTTTAGCTAATGGCGATCGCTTAATTATTTTAGCTACCATTGAAAGTTTAAAAAGTATTGAACAAGGAAAAATTAAACCTAAACAGTGGCAAATAGAAATCACTGGGGCAAAATCTGATATGAGTATTTTTGAAGGTACAAATGTTATAGCCAGAATTACTGGTTGTCCATTAAAAATAGCCAGAGAAACTATAGAAAATACACCTCAAGTTTTACCCTTTAATGTATATCGTCATCAAGGAGTAAGACTAATAAAAACATTACAACAATGTCAAGTTTATAGTAAATTGCATCACCATAGTTAAATAGAATTAATCATTTCTAAGGTAATCCAACCAGGAGTCCATAAATCTCTATCTTTCAATTGTTTTGCATTAATCCAAAAGCGGACACTATCATCACAAGAAGCCTTCATTTCAGCAAATACCCATTTATCTTCATTTTTACGATTAATGACTTCAAAATGTCGCCATCCCCAACTTTTTTGTTTGGCAGTCCATTTTGAGCCTAAGAGATAAGGAAATTTTTGTTTTTGAGCCATGATTGATGTATTTTATTTCAAAGTTATCAAACTATAAATAAGAAAATAGAGGAACAATTATTTGAGTTTATGATCAATTATGATTAAACTGCTAAATTAAATTCTATGACTAAATTTTTATCTTTATGAATATAAAACTAACTAAATTCATTTTCGTTATGACTGTCTATGTGCCGATACAATTATTAATTATCAGTAATTCTTCAGCACAAACCACCTCAAAAAGTTCTCTACGTCCTTCATTAAAACCTCTTGAACCTTCATTATCTTCTAACTCCTCAGCCATTATACCAGAAGTTACCGCCTATACTTTAGCACCTGGGGATGTTATCAAAGTTACCGTATTTGATTTACCAGATCAAGGGGGTGAATTTATTATCTTTACTGACGGTACTGTGACTGTTCCTCTTATTGGTACTTTTAATGTTAAAGGTAAGACTATTCAACAAGTAAACGAACTTTTTGTCAAAGAATATGCGCGTTTTTTAAAGCGTCCCATTGTCACTGTATCACTTTTAGCGCAAAGACCTTTACGATTAGCCATTGCAGGGGAAGTAAATGCACCGGGTAACTATACTTTAAATCCAGACTTAGGAGATAGAAAACGACCAAAAATTACCGATTTATTAGAAAAAGCAGGGGGTTTAACGGTATCGGCTAACGTCAGAGATATTCAACTCAAAAGAAGTGATAATAATGGAGAAAGAATTTATACCGTTAACTTTTGGCAATTGTTACAACAAGGAGATTTATCTCAAGATTTAGATTTACGAGACGGAGATGTCGTTATTGTACCGAAAAAAGACACTATTGATGCGGTGGAATATCGTCAATTAGCCGATGCTAGTTTTGGAATTAAATATGCACAACCTCCTAGCGTTACTGTTATCGGTGAAGTGAATCGCCCAGGTGCTTATACTGTACCCATTGAAGCTGGTCCTCCTAGGCTCACTATCGCATTACAACAAAGTGGCGGTATTCGAGAAATGGCAAATATTCGAGAAGTAGTTGTTAATCGTACCACTAGAGACGGAGAAGAACAAAATATTAAAATTAATTTATGGGAAATGTTAGAAGCTGGAGATGTTAATACAGACATTATTCTACGCAATGGTGACACAATTATAGTGCCAAGAGCAGAAGAACTTGATCCCACCGAAGCCCAAAAAATCGCCTCCGCTAATTTTTCTCCCAATGAAATCATCGTCAATGTGATAGGATCGGTTAGGCAACCTGGGGCTTTAAAAATAACTCCTAATTCTTCATTAAATAGTGCTATTTTAGCTTCTGGTGGTTTTGATGAACGTCGTGCTGATAGTACAATGGTTCAATTAGTGAGAGTTAATCCTAACGGTACAGTAGTTAAAAGAAATATACCTATCAATTTATCCATTGGAGTTAATGAGGAAACAAATCCCATCCTGAAAAATAATGATGTTATTATTGTCAATAGAAATGGTATTACCGCATTTACTGACGGTATTGAAACTATTTTAGGTCCTATTGGTAGAACTTTTTCTGTGTTAAATTTATTTAATGTATTTAATAACAATTAAGATTTTTTTAAATTTCTTCTCTATAGTAAATAGATTATAACTTTTATTATTTCCACTTTTTCATTGTTAACTATTCATGGTCAATTATCAATACAATGTTTAAGAAAAAAAACTCAAATTCTCCATTAAATTCTATTAATAATAATCCTCAAGCTCAAGAAAATCATATTATTCCTTCTCTTTCTATGATGTCCAAAAAATCTGATATAGAATTAGATCATCCTGATGGTTTTTCTCAGGTTTTCTCTTTTATTAAAAGACGTTGGTTAGTTTTTTCTACCGTTACCATTGGGGTGACTGCTATAGTAGGTTTTTGGACTTATCAACAATCCCCTATTTATCAGGGAAAATTCATGTTATTGTTGGAAAAATCTGAGGAAAAAGCTCAAGGAAATAATAATAATATCAATCAAACATTATCTCCATCTCAACCTTCACTTATTGACTATAATACTGAAATAGAAATTTTAGGCAGTGCGAGTATTTTAATGCCTATTTTAGAAGAAGTTTCTGTTAAATATCCAGATATTTATAATGATATTAACCTTGAAAAATTAGAAAATTTAAGTATTAAAAAATTAGAAAATACTAAAATAGTTGAAGTAACTTTTAAAGATAAAAATCCAGAAAAAATTAAATTTGTTTTAGATAAAATAGCTACAAGTTATTTAAAAAATAATTTAGCAGAAAATAAAAATAATATTAATGAAGGTTTAAAATTTGTTCGTCTTCAAGTACCCCAATTACAAAATAAAGTAACTTCTTTACAAACTCAATTACAAACTTTAAGACAAGAATATGGTTTTATTGATCCCCAAATTAAAGCCACAGAATTAACACAACAATTAATAGATATAGAGAAAGAATATTTTTCTACTCAAGTTCAATTAAAACAAGCAAATTCTGCTTATAATAATATCCAAAAACAATTAAATTTATCTCCAGAACAAGCCATAGCCGCTAACTATTTAACCGAATCACCAAAGTATCAAAATCTTTTAAAACAATTACAAGAATTAGAAGTAGAATTAGCAGTACAATCAGCAATTTATACCGATGAAAGTCCACAGATTATTACTTTACAAGAAAAAAGAGAAAATCTCACTAATTTATTAAAACAAGAAAGTCAAAATTTATTATCAAAACAATTTGGAGATATTACCGTACAACAATCAATTACCTTATCTTCACCAAATCAAATTCGGACTAAATTAACAGAAGAATTATTGTTAAAAGTCAACGAAATTAAGATGTTAGAAACAAAAGTTAATAGCTTTAAAACAGTATTAGAAGATCTTAATAAACGTGTTCAACAAATGCCTATTTTAACAAGACAATATACAGATATACAAAGAGAATTACAGTCTAATACTGATAGTTTAAAACGATTTTTAGAAACCAGAGAAAAATTAGAATTAGAACAAGCACAAAAAACAGTTAATTGGAAAGTAATTACTCCTCCGAAAATTCCTGAAGATCCTATTTATCCTATCCCAAGAAATAATCTAATTATAGGATTTATTGGCGGTTTAATTTTAGGTATAATAACATCTTTAATAGTAGATAAATTAGATGGTTCAATCCATACATTAGAACAATTAAAAGAAGTAACAAAACAACCAATTTTAGGAAAAATTCCTATTCATAAAAACATTCATTCTGTAGAAGAGGTAATTCGTAAAGCCTTACCATCTTTTAATACTACGGTGGAATCGAACCTTAGTTGGATGCCGAAAACTCCCCAACCTCAAGAATATACATCATCTTATTGGATTGAGTCTTTTCGTAATCTTTATACCAATGTTAGCTTATTAGGTTCGGATTCTCCAGTCAATTCATTAGTCATTACTTCAGGAAATCCCGCCGAAGGTAAATCAACCATCAGCCTCAATTTAGCACAAGGGGCGGCTGCAATGGGACAAAAAGTATTATTAATTGATGGGGATTTGCGATTACCCCAATTACATCGCCTGATGGGAATAGATAACGATAACGGCTTAAGCAATGTTTTAGCTATGGGATTTGACTTAAACTCAGCCATTAAAGAAGTACCTCAATGGGAAAATTTATCTGTCATCACCGCAGGACAAATACCACCAGATCCTACTCGTTTATTACATTCTCAAAAAATGCAGGAAATCATCAAACAGTTAAAAGAATCTCAACAATTTGATTTAATTATTTTTGATAGTCCATCGATTTTGGGTTTCTCCGATGCTAAAATTATTGCACCAAATACCAATGGTTTAGTTTTAGTGGTTAAATTAGGTAAAATAGAACGAACAGAATTACAGCAAGTTACAGAGCAATTAAAAATGTCTCATATTCCTTTTTTGGGTATTGTTGCTAACGGAATCAAATATAATGATCAAGGAGGATATTATCGCTCGAATTACCACAATTATTATAAATCTTCAAAAACTATTTAATCACCGCTATTAATTGTAAACATTCTCTAAATATTCATTCCTAATTATTTATGATTTCTATTTTATCTCTGACAATTTTGTTAATGATTGGCTTGTTTTTCTTCATTAAAGGAAGTATAAAAGATCGTACAGAAATTGTTACTCTTGCCTGTGAAGATACCGAAGATAATATTCTTAGTTATTTAAGAGATTATTTTCAAAAAAGATCTTATCAAGTAAAGGCTATAGACACCGAAACTAATAAAGTAACCTTAGAGGGAATGGTTTATCCAAGTATTTTTTTAGCCTTATTTTTAAGTTTATTAGCTGCTTGTGGTTTATTTTGTTTCGCTTTAGTTTTATCCATGTTATTTGCCACTGAAAATAATCTATTTTTAGGCTTATTAATACTTGCACCTTTAGCAGGTTTTTTCTATTGGAAAGGAGCAAAAAAAATCGAGAAAGTTGCTTTTAGATTAGATAATAATACTGAAAAATCTTCTGATACAGTCATTACCATTCAAGCTCATCGAGATGAATTAATCCAATTACAAAGTAATTTTCCCTTTACTTATTCCGTAAAAGAAACTGTTTAATTATTATCCTAGACGGGAATTAATTAATCATCTTTAGGTGAGTTAAGTTGTTAAAATAGAGAGCATTGAAGTTAAGGTGAAACTAAAGCTCTCTATCTTTTTATGCACAAAAACACTTTATAGATATAAAAGCATTTAGAGATCATATATTTTAAAATTAAATAACGAATAATCTTTGTTGTCTCTTACCTACCTATGAGTGCATGATCATAAAGTAAATATACAATTAATTTTACTTACTTACGATATACACTCTCTCACCTAACCTAGATTTTATTTATTTCGAGAAGGATTTTTCTCGCCGTGATAAAATTTAGCTTCTAATTTTCCTAAATATAAATATAGAGCAAAACTAATTAAATTTATAATCGATACTATCGTGATAATACCACTAGGTAAATTATCTATATAAAGAAAAATAACAGGAATTAATGACCATAAAATTCCCAAAATAATTAAAGTGGTAAAGCGAATTTTTTTAACATTCTTTAAAGCATTGCTACAGCTTTTACAGTGTTGAGTATGGGAATAATATCTTTCAATTAATTGATCATGATTAGGAGTTTCAGGGAATTTTTGATCAGGAAATAAATCTGCGTTATATTTAATAACCCATTTTCTTAATTCACTGACAAATAAATCAGCTTTAGTAGGCAAATAAAAGGCTTTATTAAACTTTTCACTTCCCCCTAATTTGTCTAAATATCTTTCTTGGTAATGTAAAAATATTTGGTCATCTTCAAGGATTGTATTTTGATTAAGATGAGAATACCATTGAGGAGTTAATTTAATAAAAAATTGAGGTATTTTCGAGGCAAATTGAAAAGGAAATAACGCAAAAACTCGACATTTTCCCTTACTAATAGGAGTAGCATAAACCACCGTCATGGTGCGTCCTAGTTGTTTTGAAGTTAAATCATGCCACATTAAATTTGGAGCGATAAAAGTGGTAGCTTGACTTCCTAGTGTACCTTTTCTGGGTCCTTCTGCCCAAAATCCAGTGAATCCCTGTCTATCAGTGGTTTTTACTTCCAATTCCACAGGTGCGGCATTTTTCCTATTTCCTACTGTACCATGATGAGTGTAGGATACATGACTAGCATCTAAAACATTTTCCAAGAGGGTTAAGGCATCATAGGGAATATCCCGAAAAGTTTTTAAAATAGTCCATTTTTCCTCATTTTCCGTTAAAGGTTCGATGATAGGCATGGGAGTTAAAGGCGCATTATCGGCATTTCCTATATACACAAATAACATATCATGAGCGATCGCACTCGGATAGGATTTCACACAAGCGCGAGAAGATTGATGTCGTTTTTCTCCTGAAGGTTGCTGAGGAATTGACTCACAACTACCTTTTCCTGAAAAAGTCCAACCATGATAAGGACATTCTAATAAACCATGATCATTAATTCTACCACTGCTTAGTGGTGCAAGACGATGAGGACACATATCCGCAAAAACCCGCCATTGTTGCTCCATTTTATCCCACCAAATCACCAAATCTTCCTCTAACAAAGTAAAGGGATTCGGCTTATCTTTATGTAAATCATCGAGGAAAAATAAGGGATACCATACCTCTTTATAATTGAATTTATCTGAGTCTGTACCACCGATAGGGAGGCTTTGGGAGGTATTTTGGTCTTTTTTGTTCAACGGTTCTGCTAAAGTCATGATATTGAGTGATTATGGCAAAAATTACTTATTCTCAGTGTAACAAAACTTAACATTAAATTAGGTTTAATATTTTTAGTAATCTCAGAATATATTGTCAGTATCATGATTTGATATTCCGTGAAATAATTACAGTATTAGACTTCTTGCAGAAGTGGAGTAATGAGTAATGAGTAATAAGTAATAAGTAATGAATAATAAGTAATAGGAAATAGTTGTTAATTTTTTGTTTTTTTATCGGCTTTGAAAAAATTTGAAATTATTGTTTTTAGGCAAAGTATAGTTATCTTTATCTAAAGGAAACTCTATCACAGAATTTTCAATATCTTTTGCTCTAATATTACGAATAGGAATGATAGAAAACACCACCTCAAAATCATCATTAAGTCGCTGATTGAGAAAATTCTCCACTAATCTTACTTGGTTAGGAGAAATATATTTATCCGTTTGTAAAACCACATTAATAACAGGAGGAAGGGAAGTCCATTCTATTCTTACACGAACATTATCGACATCTTTACCAACAGTAATAGTTTCATTAACTAATTTTTGCTTAATTTCTGTTTCAATTCTTTGTTGTTGTAATAGACGAAAAAAACTTGATCCTAAAGGTATGATTAATAAAAGAGTTAGCACCGTTGTCCATCCTAAAGCCTTAGTTGCTTTAGTATATCCAGAAAGGATAAAAGCGATCATACAAGCTAAGGTGATACCTAATAAGTTAGTTAAATATAACAAAAATGAACCATAAGCAAAACTAGAATTACCCATAGCGAAAGAAATTCCTACCACACAAAGAGGAGGCATTAAAGCAACGGCGATAGCTGTACCCGCCAAAGTTTCACTTATACCTGATCGAACTTTACCAAAACCACTGATAGCGCCTGCGGTGATAGCGATACCTAAATCAAGTAAATTGGGTTGAGTTCGTGCTATGATTTCCGAGCCAACATCAGGAAAAGAAACAATTTTAGCGATTAAACTAGATAAAAAAATCGAGAGTAAAGTCGCACCAATTATTGAAAATAAAGCCTTCCGAAATAAGTTTAAATTTCCTTCACAAGCGGAAAAAGCTAAACCTCTTAAAGGTAACATTAACGGGGCGACAATCATCGCACCAATAATGACAGCCGCACTATTACTGAGTAAACCAAATGTAGCGATTAAACAAGCAGAAACAGTACACAAAATAAAATCAGTATTCCATGATGAATCTAGTGTCAAAGTTTTATCTAAACATTTAATATTTTCAATATCCGTTGGGGGAATCAGACGATAAAAAATTATTCTTAACCAACGAAAAAAGGCTTTAATTTTTTTACCGTTAAATAATTTAGATGATTTTTCAGGCATTATTTTTTGATCAATAATATTATTCTGTTATATTTTATAAATAATTTAACTTATAAAACTTGTAATTCCCCGTTTCCTTTCTAATTCTTAATTCCTAATTACTAATTATTAATTCCTAATTACCCATTATGAATCTTCCACCTCAACAATCTACAGAAGCCTTACAATTAGAAGTGTCTTCCTTAAGAAGTTATATTGCCGATTTGAATAAGTATAAACGGGCAATGGAAGCTCAAGAAAAGTTATTTCGCTCTATTTTGATGATGGGAAATGTATCTACAGGTAAACTAATGTTAAGATCTGTTGTCATGGAAATTATTGAAGTAACTACAGAATTAACTAAAGGAGAAGACGCTAGTTTATTTTTGTTAAATCCTAAAGGTATTATTACTGAAAGTATTTTAGCTCGTGGCCCGACGATGCGAGAAGAAAAAGATTATTTGATTGGCAAAATCTTAGATAAAGGTTTAGCTGGTTGGGTTGCTCGTTATCGTCGTATTGCTTTAGTAAAAGATACCACGAAAGATGAACGCTGGATTAATTTCTCCCCGCAACCTTACGCCGTAGGCTCGGCTTTATGTATTCCTTTTTTGCGTGGTAGTTTATTATTAGGGATTCTTACTCTCACTCATTCTCAACCTCAACATTTTAACCAGAAAATGGCAGATTTTATGATGATGTTTTCTCCTTCTATTGCCATCGCTTTAGATCATGCTAGGTTATATCTTAAAGAAGATTAACTTATGGTACTTGAGTGCGATAATTATTTATTTCCTCGCTTTCTTCCCCATAAACTCCTTCAATCTGTTGATGACAACAATCTATGGCAAATTCTTCAAATTCTTCTAAGGGAATCTCATACATTTCCTGAAAAACATCTGGCTTTACTCGACAAAAACGAGGACGATTTTCATATATTTGACATTTTCTTGACTCTTTATTGTAGTTAATACACCAACCATCTTCCCCAACCATACTTAAATATAAATCTAACTCCGATTTACTTAAGTAATCTGCTAAATCTGGGCGATCGCTAGGATCTAAGTTACAACAAGCACCACAATTTTCAATACAAAGCCATTTACTCATAAGACAAGAGAAAAATTGTAACAAAACTTAATAAAAATGGGCTGATTTTTTGAATAAATAATCTTCCTTTCCTAGTATCATATATCTTGTTAGATTTAGTACCAAACATTTAAGATCATTATTTAAAAACTAGGAGTAAGTATGGATTTTATTACAAATCTTTTTAGTGGTTTAGATTTACAAGTTATTTTACAATTAACCTCTGTAGGTTTCATCTTGATTGCAGGGCCTGTAATCGTTTTTATTCTTTATGCTATGCGTGGTGATCTTTAAAATATCAGAAATTCAGGAATTTAAAGAAATTACCGATCATGGACGTAGTACGCTACGTCTTTTACTCATGAGTTTACCTTTCTTAATATTTGGTCTTGATCCCTTCCCATTGAACTAAGATGAAATAGCTCTACAAGATTAATCATTGTTCAAAGGTTTTTATTTTTATGTTTGATCGCAGACTCAGTGGAATTTTATTACATCCAACCTCTTTACCTAGTGATTATGGTATCGGTGACTTAGGAAATGGTGCTTATCGTTTCGTCGATTTTTTGGCAAAAAGTGATCAACAAGTATGGCAAATTCTACCTTTAGGGCCAACAGGTGCTGGAAATTCGCCTTATTTAGCCTATAGCGCCCTTGCAGGTAATCCCTTGATGATTAGCTTAGATATTCTTTACGGTGATGGTTTATTGACAGAGGAAGACTTAGAAATCGTCAAAACCTTTTTTCAGAAACAGACTTCTTCAAGAGTTAATTTTGATTTAGTCATCAAAGAAAAATACCCTCTTTATCGTAAGGCTTTTAATACATTTCAAAACAAAGACGATCAAGAATATAAACAGGAATTTGCAGAGTTTTGTGATGACTATAGTTATTGGTTAGAAGATTATGCTCTCTATATGGCTTTGAAAGACTATCATCACGGTAGTGCATGGTTTCAGTGGGATGAAGCGATCGCCAAACGTCATCCTGAAGTAATATCCCAGTGGCAAAATAAACTGGGTGATGAGATGTTTTATCACAAATTTTTACAATTTAGTTTCTTTAAACAGTGGCGAAATTTAAAAAAATATGCTAATGAAAAAAACGTTAAAATTTTCGGTGATATTCCCATTTATGTAGCTCATGATAGCGTTGACGTATGGGCAAATCAAGATAATTTTTGTTTAGATGCCAAAACAGGGGCGGCGGCATTAATGGCAGGAGTACCTCCTGACTACTTTAGTGAAACAGGTCAATTATGGGGAAATCCTGTTTATGATTGGGAAGTGTTAGAAAAAAATAATTTTGCATGGTGGATACAACGTATCAAAGGAATGTTAGAATATGTTGACATCATGCGCATTGATCATTTTCGAGGTTTTGAGGCTTATTGGGCAGTGCCTGAAGGTGAAACTACTGCTATGAATGGAGAATGGTTAACCGCCCCGGGGGATAAGTTTTTTACTATCTTAGAGCAAGAATTAGGGGTTTTACCTATCGTAGCGGAAGATTTAGGAGTAATTACCCCAGAAGTTGAGCAATTGCGAGATAAATATAAATTTCCGGGTATGAAAGTTTTACATTTTGCTTTTGATTCTGATCGAGGTAACGGTTTTTTACCTTATAATTATAGCGATCGCAATTGTGTAGTTTATACTGGTACTCATGATAATGATACCACCGTGGGGTGGTTTGAAAAACGATCTTTTAATGAAAAAAAAGCAGTGGTAGATTTTCTCGGAGGTATTTGTAACGAAGGCATCCATTGGAGTTTAATTCGTTTAGCTTTAGCATCCGTAGCAAATTTAGCTATTTTTCCTGTGCAAGATCTGTTAGGATTAGGTTCTAACTCGAAAATGAACACTCCAGGCACTATAGAAGATAATTGGAGTTGGCGTTACAAAAAAGATGTTTTAACTGACGATATTAGCGAACATCTCAAGTATTTAACTTCTCTTTATGGTAGAGCATCATTTTAAGTAAGTATTGGGTATCAGCTTTTAGGGGGTGCGCAATGGAATCTGCAATATTTTTTTATTTAATAGCGATTTCTTGCCATTCTAATAAAACTGGGTAAGATATTTTTAAAGTCAAAGATTTTTCCTTGATGGGTAATGATAAAGTAATGGATTTTTCTGTGGTTAATTTTGGTAATATATTTTGAAAATTATATTGTCCTACATTATTTGCTGGTGCTTTTTCACTAAATTGATCATTGGCTTTCATATCTTCACTGGTTAGAGTATTGATAATTAAATCTTGTGGATGATTAAAATTTATAGTTTCAGGAAAAGCAACTAATCTTAAATTTACGTCGATAGTTTTTCCTTCTTTGATTCTTTTAAATAGAATTAGCTGCCAACTGTTACCTTCACTATCAGATAACCGATTTCTTGCTTGATATAATATTTGTTCTGGAGTTTCTGTTTGCTGGATAATATTGGCTACACTTATGTTAGTAAAACTAAGATTAATTGTTATAGCGAATAGTATTATCAGAATAATTCGTTTGATGATATTTTTTTTCATAATTTTGAATAAGACACTAATTATAGAATACTCTACTGCTGTTAATGTTACCATCCGTGAACTATTAAAAATTTCGATAAAAAATAGTGATTTCGTAACAAACAGAGTCAAATGCTAGTCATGGTTCACGATACAATTTAAACAATATTTATATTTATATTCTCAAAAATGGCAGATTTAACTCCTAATTCTAGTTTTAGTTTAACAGTCCGCTTAGAATTATTAAACCGTGCAGGTACATTAGCCAAAGTTACCAAAGCCATTGCCGAAGTTGGTGGTAGTTTGGGGCAAGTTTCCCTGATTGAGCGTAATTTGAAAACCATCAAACGAGAATTAACTATTGATGCTTTCAGCACAGAACACGCAGAAAAGATTGTGGCTGCCATTAAATCCGTTGCCGAAGTTAATATTTTGAATGTAAGCGATCGCACTTTTGACATTCATCGAGGAGGAAAAATTCATATTCAAAGTCGAATCCAGATAACTTCTTCCTCTGATTTAGCTATGGCTTATACCCCTGGAGTTGGTAGAATTTGTAAAGCTATTCATGAAGATCCCGAAAATGTATATTCTTTGACAATCAAAAGTAATAGTGTAGCAATTGTTACAGATGGTAGTGCAGTATTAGGGTTAGGTAATTTAGGCCCAGAAGCCGCTTTACCCGTAATGGAAGGAAAATCAATGTTATTCAAAGAATTTGGAGATATTGATGCTTTTCCCGTGTGTTTAGCTACTCAAGATGTCGAAGAAATTATTAAAACCGTTAAAAATATTGCCCCTGTTTTTGGTGGTATTAACCTCGAAGATATTGCTGCACCTCGTTGTTTTGAAATTGAAAAAAGATTACAAGAAGAATTAGATATTCCCATTTTTCATGATGATCAACATGGTACAGCAATTGTCAGTACGGCGGCACTGATTAATGCTTTAAAAGTTGTCAAAAAAGAAATAGAAACTATCCGAGTTGTCATTAATGGTGCTGGGGCGGCGGGTATTGCTATCGCTCGTTTATTAAATAAAGCTAATTGTAGTCATATTACTATTTGTGACTCTAAAGGTATTATAAGTAAAGATCGAGAAAATTTAACTAACGAGAAACAATTTTTTGCAGTGGAAAAAGGCGGTTTATTGAAAGATGCTTTAATAGACGCTGATGTGTTTATCGGAGTTAGTGCTCCTAAAATTCTAACCCCTGAGATGGTCAAAACTATGGCAAAAGATCCTATTATTTTTGCCATGGCTAATCCTACTCCTGAAATTCAACCTGAATTAATCCAAGACATTGCCGCCGTCATTGCCACTGGTAGAAGCGATTATCCTAATCAAATCAATAATGTTTTGGCTTTCCCCGGTTTATTTCGAGGTGCTTTAGATTGTCGTGCCACTGCTTTAACTACCGAAATGTATCTCCAAGCTGCTAAGGCGATCGCCTCTTTAGTATCTCCTAATGTATTAGATAAAGAGCATATTATTCCTTCGGTATTTGATAATCGAGTGGCAACAACAGTTTCAGCAGCGGTACAACAAGCCGCTAGGGAAGCAGGGGTTGCCAAACTTTAAATAATTCCAAATTATATTTTTTTGGTTCTTTTTACTAATTGAAAATAAAGCCATTTTTTTTAGAAAAAGGGTTGACAATTAAGATTATTTTTTGTTATAATAAAGTTAACAAACAAAGCCACCTTTTCTTGACCCGTTGCGGTCGGGGAGGGGTGGCTTGTGTCTATTCTTAGAAAATTATTAGAAAAAAGAAAGTATAAATAGGGTTTGCTGAATAAATCAGAAAGCTATTAAAATCAAGGCTTAGGGCATCGTTAAGTTAATAAAAAAGTGCGTAGTTTTAGGCATTTTTGCTCAAAAAACAGGGTAGTATTATACAGTTACAAACTCTAATT
>JAACUG010000092.1 GCA_009993045.1 Cyanobacteria bacterium CG_2015-22_32_23 | reverse complement strand
TAATTTTTAGTCAGAAGATAAAGATTTTCTATATCTGAATAAAAGTTATATATAATTCAAGTATTGTTTTTACGAACTACATGATGACGTGCGGAATGTGGGTTATAAATTTGGTTATAATTGCGCTTAGAGTTAAAAGGAGGATCAATATAACATAAATCCACAGATTCGTCTTTAATATGTCTTCTTAAAACTTCTAAATTATCCCCGTAAAAAAGTTGATTATTCATAGTATTTTAAATCTTTAAACTTTAAAAATTAATCCTCATTACTTATTGTCTGTGGTTAATGATTAAATGTCCAATTTTCTAACTGAGTAAGTATTAAAGCATTTAGGGATTGTATATTTTAAAATTAATAAAAATAACTAGTAATCTTTAGTTGCCCATTGCCCATTGCCCTTTGCTTTTTTCCTATTTACTTATTGTTACCATTCAAAGACTGCAAATAAATATTTTGGTTATTTTAGATACATAATAGTATTTTAAGTTTTAATTGTTGATTAAAGCGAATTATGAATGTCATATCTTCTCTATTTGATTCTCAAGATGAAGTTGATAAAAGACTGCAAGGCACTCAATTAAGTAGTTTTATAAGTGAATTGATTACAAATAGTGGTCACTTCTTCATGTTAAATATTTTGAGTGAAATTGCATGGAAAGGGTGGCTTGAATATTTCACGGAATTAAATCACTATTTAATCGTCATTGCCATGTTAATTCAGTGTTGGTATTTATCTCGCCCTCAAGCCCATCGATTTTGGGGTAATTTAATTGGTAGTATAATTTACACTCTTACTGATTTACCCCTTGATGGAATGGATTTTTTTCGACAATTAAATCATGAAATTTTATGGCTATTTTCCATATTAATTGCTATATTACAAGGATTTAGATTTCATTGGTTTCCTCAAACTAAAATTTGGGTAATTCCTTTAGAAAGTTTAATTCGTATGGGAATGTTATTTGCTCTTTATCTTAGTTTAGCTTGGCGATATGATCCTGAAAATGTCTCTTTTTTACAATTATCAGTAGAGTATAAATTTTTGGTTTCTAGTTTAATGCTGGTGGGTTTATTTATCGGATTACAAACTTTACAAGTTACATTTCAAAAAGAAAAATTACAAATAACAGCGAAAGTTTTAAAAAAATTTGCTCAATGGGGAATGGGTCGTTATGCTGTAAATATGGGAGTCACTAATCCTCACGAATTAGAATGTCAACGTCAAGAAAGAACAATTGTATTTATTGATATTCGAGGTTTTACTTCTTGGTGTGAAAAAAATACGGCGGATAATGTTGCGGCTTTACTAAATAATTATTATCAAGTAGTTGAACCAGCAGCGACTATCGGAAATCCTTTAAAAATTACTTTAACAGGAGATGAGGTGATGGCAATTTATTCTTCCCCAGAATTAGCTATTACTTCGGCAAAACAAATGCAAAAAGTAGCCACGGAATTATTAAAAAAGCATGGTTTAAAAGCTGGTTGTGGAGTTCATGGAGGAAGTGTAATTGAAGGAGTGATTGGAAGTAATCAAGTCCGCACTTATGCTGTCATTGGCGATGTTGTTAATACGGCAAAACGAATCGAAAATGCTACTGCAGGAGGAGAAATAACTATCTCTGATATGGTTTATCAATCTTTAAAGGATAAAATTCAAGTCAAAAATTGTGTACCTATTGTCGTAAAAGGTAAATCAGAACCTTTACACATTTGGCGGTTAATTTTTTGATAATTCCTCTCTCAAATTCTCACCAATAAACTTATTTATTAGGATCAAATTATGATATTCTAAATTTTACAAACTAACTTTAATCAAAATTCTAGCTAAAATTAATTATGTCTTCCTCCCAATTTTCTTCAGAGAGTGGGCAATTTGATCACACCGAGATTGTCACTATCCATGACGAAGAAGGGCGATCGCTTGATTGTTATGTCGAAAATGAAATAGAGTATGAGGGCAAAAACTATGTCTTGTTAATGCCGATAGATTTAGCGATTGTGATTCTCACAGAGGAAATCAACACCGATGATGAGGAATACGCAGAAACCATCATGGTAGAAGATAGTGACGAAATTGAGGCTATTTTCGATGACGCTAAGGCAGTATTAGGAGAATTAAATCTTTTCTTGAAACGCACAGGTTTTATTTTAACCACTAGCGGTGAATTACCACCTCTTGAAGAAAATAATATCATTAGTCTTGAAATTGACGAGCACGCTTCAGAAATTGAGCCCGAAGAATTACAATTTTTGGCTAGTTTTTACTCTTTAAAACAAAAATATAATATTTGCACTCCTTTAACTCCTATTTTATTTGTGGGAGAAAGAAAGAAATTAGGAAACATCGAGGTATTTCAATCGGAGGAAGAAGAATTAAGTTGGATTCTCGAAGAGTTATTATTTGACGAAGACTTTGAAGAAAATTAATAATTAATAACTAATTAGTCGTTACACTTCTTTCACAAATTCAAGAATAGAGAAAGAAATTTAACTATCAACTATTAACTATCAACTATTAACTATTAACTATTAACTATTAACTATCAACTATTAACTATTAACTATCAACTATTAACTATTAACTATCAACTATTAACTATTAACTAGGTTGTATTAAATTTTCTTCCCCTTCAATTACTTTCATGGAGATAATTTTGTCTTCTGCCGTTAATTTATTTAAAACTTCCTCACCTTCAGTTACATAACCAAAAATAGCAAATCTTCCATCCATTAAGTTATATCCGGGGGGAGTTACTTCTGTATCAAACTTGAAGAAGAAAAATTGAGATGAACCACCATTAGGGTCAGTAGTAGGACGAGCTAAAGCCACTGCACCAAAAGCATTAAAGGGTAAGACTGGTTGTGCTAAATACATTCCGACATCTTCTGTGGTTAAACCATAAATAGGCTTATCTTCTCCTTTAACCAATATCTCTAAAGGAATAGATCTGTACTCATTGGTTTTTGGATCAATAAAACCCTCTTCTTTTCCTTCTGGGTCTCCTGTTTGCAATACATAATAATCTTCGGCACGATTAAAGGGTAAACCATCATAAAATTGACGCTCTACTAAGTCAACAAAATTACCACCAGTCACGGGTGCGCTATAACCATCCACAACGATAACTAAATTTCCTTGAGTAGTTTCTACCTCTACTTTTGCTCTACCTAATAATTGCGGTAAATTAGCATATTCTTCAGGTACAGTAAAGGGATAACCTGTTACCATATCTTCTTCTAATTCGGTGATATTATCTAAAATTCGGGCTCTAACCAGTGAAATTTGTTCTTTATCTTCTTTTTCCACTAATTCCTGCAATTTTGCTACATCTTCGGTGATGGAAGTAAGTAATTCTTTTGCTTTAGGTTGTAGCTGTTCTGGTACACTGGTAACAAGATCATCAAAATGAAGTCTTAACACAAAAGCTGCATTTCTCACTTCTTTTTGTATTAATGCCCATCGTTTTGAGCGTAAATTTTTGGCTATTTTCTCAATATCCTGTTGAACTTGTCTGATAATATCATTATCTATAGGTAAAGCATATCTTAAAATCGCTTCAGGATCAGTGATAGCGTCTCCTTGGGCAAGAATACTTGTTCTTTTGACGGTTTGGGCTTGAGCAGTTTGTAACCCTGATGGATTAAATACTATCATTACTGCAAAAACTAAGATTGTTGTAATAGTTACTTTTAATATACGTTTCCACGGATTAAGTCTCATTGTTATGTCTTGTAGTTTTTTTTTAAATCTTTCATAGCTTATTATTTCACAAAAAAGTTAGGTTTTTATGTTGAGATGATACAGTTAAACCTTGTTTTCAGGCATTTCTGATTCTTTTTACAATTAATGTAAAGTTTTGTTGCCAACTTTGAAAATTTATGTTAACCTTGTTATAGATTGATTGACACAAACGCAATTTTAATATTATCAGGAGACTCATCATGGAAAACAAAGAATCTAAAGCCGGTTTTACCCCTTTTGCTGAAAACTGGAATGGTCGTTTAGCAATGTTGGGATTTGTAATCGGAATTGCTACCGAATTATTAACTGGAAAAGGCATTTTAGCTCAATTAGGCTTAATGTAATCAGTAAAACAATATTACTCGATAATTAAATATAACAGGTTGAATTAACTAATTTAACCATCAAGGGGACTACAAAGTCCCTTCTTTTTTTTGTAAAGATGAGAAAAAAAATCCTTTTAAAAGTAAAATATTAAGACATTGTTTTTTATGGTGTTTATTAATGTCAATTATTATTACTTTATCCTTAATAATTTGGATTTATTTAATACTTTTTAGGGGAAATTTTTGGTTATGTAATCAATATTTAGAGAATTTATCTTTAGAAAATCAACCACAAGTTACCGTAATTATTCCTGCTAGAAATGAGGCTGAAAGTATATCTATTTGTGTTGAATCATTATTTAATCAAAATTATCAAGGCATTTTCAATATTATTTTAGTTGATGATCAAAGTCAAGATAAGACTGCGGAAATAGCGGAAAAAATAGCAGTCAAAAAAGGTAAAGAAAATCAATTAATAATTATAAAAGGGGAGAATTTACCTGCTGGTTGGAGTGGTAAATTATGGGCGATGTCTCAAGGAGTTGCTTGGGCAAAAAAACACTTAAAAAATGATTATTTTCTTTTCACTGATGGCGATATAAAACACTCGGCAAATAACTTAAATCAATTATTAGCAAAGGCAGAAAAAAATAACCTTGATTTAGTTTCTTTAATGGTTAAATTACGGTGTGAAAGTTTCTGGGAAAAATTATTAATTCCTGCTTTTATTTTCTTTTTTCAAAAATTATATCCTTTTTCTCTAGTTAATAATCCCCATGAAAAAATAGCGGCGGCAGCAGGTGGTTGTATTTTAATTCGGGAATCTGCTTTAACCAGAATCGGTGGTATTGAGTCATTAAAAGAGGCTTTAATTGATGATTGTACTTTAGCTAGTTTAGTGAAAAAAACTTTACCCATCAATCATGGCATTTGGCTAGGTTTAAGTGACACTACCACCAGTTTAAGATCTTATAATAGTTTAACCCCAATTTGGGACATGGTTGCTCGTACTGCTTTTACTCAATTAAATTATTCTTTATGGTTATTAATCGGCACAATTTTAGGAATGTTTATTACTTATTTTGTTCCATTTTTTACTTTATTTTTCGGTTTGTTTACTGGTAATTTATTAATAATTTTATTGTCAATTATTACTTTATTTTTAATGACGTTAAGTTATTTTCCTACGGTTAAATTTTATCAATTACCCTTCTTTTATTCCTTCATTTTGCCTATTATTGCTTTATTATATAGTTTTATGACCATAGATTCTGCCGTAAGATATTGGCAAGGAAAAGGAGGAAAATGGAAAGGAAGAGTTTATCAATTAGGTGTAAAGAATTAAGTCTTATTATCAATTCAGGTAAATTCTATAATTATCGCAAAATGTTAGTAAAATATAAATCAAATAATTATTTTCTCTGATTAAACCATGAAAAAAACTTGTAATTTTTTATTTTTAGTACTTTTAAGTTTGTCTTTTACCGCTACTAAATTAAATATTGCTTTAGCTCAATCAAATAATAATACACCAAAAGAACTTTTAGAATTAGTAAATAAAATAGATTTAGCTGCTAATAATAAAGATTTAAAATCCACAAAGGAAAATATTTCTCCTTCCTTTACTAATAGTGATGGTTTAAACTATGAAAAGTTTATCTCATCTTTAGAAAAATTTTGGTCAAAATATGATAACTTAAAATACACCACGAAGATAGAATCTTGGACAGAAAATAACAATGAATTAGTAGCTACAACTGTTACTAATATTGAAGGTAGCTATATAATTAATAATCAAAAATTTATCCTAAATTCTGAGATAAAAGCAGAACAATATTTTGTTAATAATCAACTGATAAAATACAATATTTTAGAGGAAAAAAATGAGATTACTTCAGGAGAAAAACCTCCCGTTGTTACCTTTAATTTACCTAAAAAAGCAAAACCGGGACAAGAATTTGACTTTGATGTTATTTTACAAGATCCTGTCGGTTCTGACTTAATTTTAGGTGCTGCTTTAGAGGAAAAAATTGATTCTTCTTTATATCTAAAACCTTCTAGTTTGGAATTAGACACTTTATCCGCTGGAGGTATTTTTAAACGAGTTAAATTACCTTTAACCCCTGAAGATCATTGGTACTCTGTCATCTTAATTCGTGCGGATGGTTTAAGAATGATTACTCAACGAGTCAACATTGATGGCTAAATATCATAAGTGTAAGGCTATTTGATTGCTGATAGCTATAAAAAAAATACCATGAAACATTCCCTATTAATCAATAACTGAGGTGGTAATTCCTCATCAAATATTCTATGGCAAATAATTTACTTAATACTCAAAGTTTATATCTCCGTAAACACGCTTATAACCCTATTAATTGGTATTCTTGGGGAGAAGAAGCCTTAAACAAAGCTAAAACTCAAGATAAACCTATTTTTCTTTCTATTGGTTATTCTAGCTGCCATTGGTGTACTGTTATGGAAGGTGAGGCTTTTTCTGATTCTACCATCGCCGATTACTTAAATGAACATTTTGTCGCCATTAAAGTAGATCGAGAGGAACGACCTGATCTTGATAGTATATATATGATAGCCTTGCAGATGATGACTGGTCAAGGAGGATGGCCCTTAAATATATTTTTGTCACCTGATGATTTAATTCCTTTTTATGGTGGGACTTACTTCCCTATACAACCAAGTTACGGAAGAGTTGGTTTTAAACAAATTCTCGAATCTATCAACGACTTTTATCATCAGAAAAAAGATAATTTGGAGGCGTTAAAAACCGAAATTTTCAAGAATTTACAAAATAATGGGGTAACTTCTCCTTCCGATGATTCTGAGTTAACTTTAACATTGTTGAATCAAGGTATCGAAAATATAAGCAAAATCATTGCCAGAAATGACTATAATTCCCCTCGTTTTCCCATGATTCCTTATGCTAATATTACGTTACAAAGTAGTATTATTGATGTTCAAAATCATTCCTTAGCCATCCAAAGAGGTATAGACTTAGCCAACGGTGGTATTTATGATCATGTTGGCGGTGGTTTTCATCGTTATACTGTTGATGCTACATGGACAGTACCTCATTTTGAAAAAATGCTTTATGATAATGGTTTAATTATCGAATTTTTGGCTAATTTATGGAGTAGTAATGAAGAAAAAAACCCTCAATTTAAAATTGCTTGTGAAGGTACTTTAAATTGGTTAAAACGAGAAATGACGAGTAATCAAGGTTATTTTTATGCTTCTCAAGATGCTGATAATTTTACTAATATTAATGATATTGAGCCTGAAGAAGGGGATTTTTATATCTGGCATTATTTAGATTTAAAAACAATTCTTTCTTCTGAAGAATTAACAGCTATTAGTGATACATTTATGATTACTGAAATAGGTAATTTTGAAGGTAAAAATGTATTGCAAAAACACCCAGATAAATCTATTAATGATAATGTTAAAAATGCTTTAGAAAAATTATTTACTATTCGTTATGGTGAAAAATCATCTATTTTAAGTCAATTTAAACCAGCTAGAAATAATGAAGAAGCTAAAAGTATTAATTGGGCAGGACGTATTCCCCCAGTTACGGATACAAAAATGATTCTAGCATGGAATAGTTTAATGATTTCAGGTTTAGCTAGATGTTATGGAGTTTTCGGCAATGAAGAGTACTTAAATTTAGCAGAAAAAGCGACTAATTTTATTCTTAATCATCAATGGAAAAATAATCGTTTATATCGTCTTAATTATGATGGTAATATTAGTATCTTAGCCCAAGCTGAAGATTATAGTTTTTTCCTTAAGGCTTTATTAGATTTAGCCGAAAATTCTCCCTCTCATAGTGAATTTTATTTAAACAATGCTATTAAAGTACAACAAGAATTTGATCTCTATTGTTATGATCATGACAAAGGCGGTTATTATAATAATGCAGAAGATAATATTGCTGACTTATTAATTCGAGAAAAAAGTTATCTTGATAATGCTACTCCTTCCCCTAATGGTATAGCCATCGCTAATTTAGTACGTTTGAGTTTATTAACAGACAATTTAGAGTATTTAAAAAAAGCAGAAAAAACCTTAAAACTTTTTCAGGAAATTATGGAAAAATCCTCTGTTAGTTGTCCGAGTTTATTTAGTGCATTAAACTGGTATTTTCATGGTAAAAGTGTCAAAACTACCCCAGAAATTAAACAACAATTACAGCAAAAATATTTACCTGTTACTACCTATAAAATAACTCCTCATTTACCTGTTAATAGTGTTGGTATTGTTTGTGATAAAATGTCATGTTTTGAACCAGCAACAGATATAGCTCAACTATTAAATCAACTGAGTAAGTAGCAAAATTAATTAATTGTGATAATTTTCACTTTCTAACCCCTAATTTAACCCATAAAAATACGCAACAGCCACCCCTCCCCGACCGCAACGGGTCAAGAAAAGGTGGCTGTTATTCTTATACTTTAATTATAACAAAAAAAAAGAAAATGTGCAAGTTATTTTTTTATTTTATTCAAAAGATTTTTAGAGATTGATGATTAATTTTTCGAGATATTAAGAATAAGTTGAGAAGGGGTAAGGTTTCCAGAAAAAATACTTATGGTTATGGGAGTTAAATGGGATAATTCAGGTTTAATTTTACCATAGTTTATTGAATAAGCTGGGAAATTGGCACAACTAATACTTAATCTAATGCAGGTATTTTTTTCTATTTTTATACAAGTGGATTGCAATTTAAAATTAATTGGTTTTTCAGGTTTATTTTCCATAACTTTTATATATCCTTGACTAAAATTATAAACTTTTCCATCTGGGAAAACTTGAGAAATTACGGCGGATAAATCAAAATTTTCGTTATCTGCATTAGCATAAACTATTAATTCTACATCCCCAATTATTTCTAAATCTTCTGTTAAAATATCTGATGTATAGGTAATAACATCGCTACGATTATCTAATTTACTTCTTTCAAAACTTCCTGCTAAGATACTAGCATGAGATCCTAAACTTGAAGGCGATCGCCAAAAATCATGAATAATTATATCTTCTTGAGGTTCAATATTTTGATAATTATTAATAGTTAATTTACCATCATCATCTTTAATATTAGCTAAACCAGTACTTTTTAAGTAAAATCTAATTTGTTTATTGCTTTGATAGTTATCAACATTAATCCATTGATTACTACCAATTTGGAATAATTGAATATTATTTAAAGATAAATTATAAGTTTCAATACCTTTTAAATATTTATTAAACCAATGTATTTGCAACTCATTAATATTATTATTTGCCTCTTGGGTATAATGGCGATCACCTAAAGTATTACCCCAGGGAAGATGACTCCAAGCACCAATAATTAAACTTTGTTGAAAAGAGCTTTTTTTAGTCATTTCTTGATACAAATTTAAAGTACCTCGTAAATAAGTATCAAACCAACCGCCAATATGAAGCATAGGCAAATCAACATCATTAAAATAAGTTTTTGGAGATAAATTACGCCAATAATCGCTATTTTTAGGATGAGATAACCATTGATAGTAAAAATTACTAGGACAATATTTTCTTAAAACTTCTTCTAAAATAATAGAAATGTCATGATAAGGTAAATTGCGACTAGCTAAATAAAGAATTTGATAAGCCTTAAAATCACCTTTTAATCTTGCAGTTTCAGCCGCTAATTGTATCGCCCATGCCAAATTTAACTCATAACAAAAAGCATCATTTTCATAAGCCCAATCAGAGTATAAATCATAGGCAATCATAGCAGGACAAATAGTTTTTAAGGCAGGATGTTGACTAATAGCGCAATATAATTGAGTCATGCCTTGATAGGAAAATCCATACATTCCGATTTTGCCATTGCATCCTTGAAGATTTGCTACCCAACCAAGAGTATCGTAACCGTCTTCAATTTCCGACTCAAAGAGGCTAAATTCCCCTTCAGATTCCCCTCTACCCCTAACATCTTGAATAACCACAATATAACCTTGACGCGCATACCATTTTGGATGTGCATAAACTACCGTGGAAGCGATGGCTTTTCCGTAGGGTTGCCTCATCAACAATACTGGTAGTTTTTCAGAGGTGACAGGGCGATAAATATCGGCAGTTAACTTAACCCCGTCACGGGTTAACATAAATGTAGTTTCTTTAATTAACTTTTTCAATTAGTTTTTTTACCCAATGGTTAAGGTTATAAGTATTGAGACGATAAGTTAAAGGATTAGCCACTAAATAGGCACTACTTTCAAATAAAACATCAATTTCAATTAAGCCATTTTCTCGTAAAGTTTTTCCCGTAGAAACTAAATCTACGATAGCTTCTGACATTCCTGTAATAGGTCCTAATTCAACTGAACCATAAAGAGGTACAATTTCCACAGGTAAATCAAGAGTGCGAAAATACTCTTTAGCACAATTAACAAATTTAGAAGCAACGATACCATGAGCTGGTAATTCTATAGAACTACGATAAGGACTATTCTCTGGTACAGCTACAGACATTCGACAATAACCAAAACCTAAATTAGCAACATTAGCGATATTGGCTTTTTTTTCTTTTAAAACATCATAACCAACAACCCCTAAATGTGCTTGACCGTATTCCACATATACTGGTACATCTTGAGCTCTGACTAATAATGCTTTTGCTAATCCTTGAGAATCTTCAATTTGTAGTTGACGGTTGCTAGAGGAAAGAAATAAACTAAAATCAAGACCTACTTTTTGACAAAGTTCGATACTATCTTTTAATAACGCGCCTTTTGGTAGTGCGATAGTTAACATAATTATGGGTATTTTTAAAGTTATTTATTAATTATCAGTTAAAGGTAGATTCTGTCAATGAAGATATTATTAGTAGAAGATGAAATCGAATTAGCACAAAGTTTACGTCATATTCTCACTCAAGAGGGTTATCATGTAACTATTTGTCATGAAGGTGATACAGGCTTAAAATTAGCCTTAGAATGTCAGTATAATTTACTGATTCTTGATTGGATGTTACCGCAAAAAAGTGGTTTAGAAATTTGTCAATATTTGCGATCGCATTCTGATCCCATATTTGCCAGTACGCCCGTATTATTTCTCACGGCAAAAGATACCCTTGATGATAGAGTATTAGGATTAGATGCTGGTGCAGATGACTACTTAATTAAACCTTTTGAGTTAAGGGAATTATTAGCGAGAGTCAGAGCGTTATTAAGACGTTTTGTTAGTTTAAAATCGAAAAATCAGCAAAATAGCCATAAATTAAAAGTTATTGACCTAGAATTAGAAATTGATAATCAAATAGCTTATCGTAACGGTAGATTAATTAAATTATCAGAAAAAGAAATAAAATTATTACAGTTTTTTAGCCTACATATCAATGAATTAGTAACTCAAGAACAAATTTTTGAATATCTTTGGTCACAAGAAGAAGCACCCAGTAGTAATGTTGTAGCCGCTATGGTTCGTTTACTGCGGCGTAAAATAGAAACAGAAAATGAGCCTATTTTAATTCATACTCTTTACGGTAAAGGTTATTGGTTTGGTTTTTGTCCTTAAATTGGGGGCGGGGAATTAAACCTGAAACCTGTCTCATGAAATATTTAAACCATCGAATGGAGGTAAATATTAACCAGAAAAATTGACTATTTATTTTTTATATCTTCAGAAATATCAACATTAATTAATTCTTCTAAGTTATTAATTGCCTCATCTAAACAACTTATTTCAGTGTTATATTTATTTTTTTCTGCTGTCACTATTTGTTGTTTTTTTGTAAAAAATTGATTTAGATATTCAAAAAGTTTTTCTATAAATTGCTTTATATCCATTTGATTTTCCCAACAGTATTGTACTAATTCTTTGGTGGTTATATGATCAACATATATAACGGCATTATTTCTGGTTTTAATTTCCCATTTAGCTTCATCTTCTTCTAAATATAAATAATTATATAATGTTTGATTCTTATCATAAAATTCATAAACATGAGTTATTTTTTTATCATACTTTTGAAAAACTTTAATGGTTAAATTTAATGTCTGTTCTAATTTCTCAAAATAGACTTGTTTTTTAGCTTCTTGATCTTCACAAAAAAAATTCTGTAATGAATTAACTAAACTTTTTATTGTTTGCATTTTTTCTTCTAACATTATTTTACTCCTTAATAATTACTAAATATTATTTACTTTTGTGTATGTACTTAGTAAAAAATTGTTGATATTAACTAAGTACAATGAGATTTTTTCTTAACCACCAAACTGTGTATCTGTCAATAGTTTAAAACCCCCTACCATTGACATAATCGATAGAAAAAATTGCCATAAACTGGTAGGATTTAAAATAGCTCGACTACTATAAATAACAAAAACTACCCCAAAACCAATTAAAATCCAACTAAAAAATTTAGCAGTTCTAGGAAACATAAATAAGCCAATAACCCCAGCAGTTAAGGAGAAAACAGAAACATCTGCGGCAATGCCACGCCAAAAATAAGGACTAGCATTAGTGGTAAAGAAAATATTTTTACCTAATAAATAAACTCCTAAAAGCATCAAACCAATACCTAATAATTGAAAAATAAATTTCATTGTTTTACTCTCTTTTTAATTGTGTAAATATGGATTGTTTTCTAAGTTAATCTTTTGAAGATAAGTATGGAATAAGTTATTAGCCATGTTATGCAAATAAGTATTAGATTCAACCAGAATAAACAAGATTTTAATGTTATTTTCACTATTTATTTTTTTGTTAAGTTTATGATTATCCCAATGATAATAAAGATTTTTTGTAAATCCAAAAGCATAAATGTTGTTATCTTCTACCACAAAATATAACCCTGATTTATGAGGTAATTCATCTTTATTGATAAAATCAATTTCGGCAAAACTTTCTAAGTTTAAATCTTTAAAATCTTCTTCTTTTGTAAAGTAAAATAAATCAAAAATGAAACTAGAAAAATAAACAAAGTCATAATGTAAAAAACCCACTTCTTCGCAATTACACTCTAAATCTTCCAAAAATTCGGTTCTTAGTACAAAATATTCAGAATCTATATAACCTGAAATATCGTTTTCTCTTTCGTCTTCATCTTCTAAAAAAGTTTTTAGATCAAGATCTCCAGAAGTAGTTAATAACTCATGGTCATACCATTCTTTCCACCATTGCTTCACTTTTTTACTAGATAAATTTGATTTATTAAAAGAAAAACTCTCCTCCAAGGCTTTTTTTAACGGTTTATATAATTCTGGATACATCATTGGTATTTCTTTCAAATTAGATGGTAACGGTTCTAAATCAACACTAATGATTCCTAAATGTTCTAATTCCGTTAACCTAATTGATTGATCTATGGTTTCGATGGTGTTTATTTTTGTCGCCACTGATGATGAAATTTGAGCATTTACGACATCAATAATTTCTCCTTCAATGGTGTCTGTAACATTATCGTCTTGAAAGTAAAAATCAATGTGATAATTAATTTTCAAATAACCTGTTTTCCATGGTTTCCCCGGTTCTAAAACTTCAATTTTTCTGACACCTTGAAAAAACTCTCCTAAGGAATTGCCGTCTAATCTAGCCATCGCTAATTCTCGTTTAATTTCTTCTAACCATTGAGAAGCAACTTTAACGGTATTGCGTAATTTAGGATTTGTATGATCTATATAAGGTTTAATGATTACATTATCATTATTAAAATTTTCCTCAAAAGAAGAATAATCCCAATTCCCTTGGTCAAAGTTTTTTGGCTCATAAGTAATTTCACCTGTCCTACTCTTAGTAATTTCAAGGTTGATAGCTTGACGACAAACTTCAGACCAATTCGCCTCCACCAAAGCCATTTCTTCTTTTAAATCATCATTGATATAAATATTAATACTAGCCATAGTTTTATTTATTTCTATATTTTCTATTATGCACATAAATTATGCACATAGCAAGGGGATTAAAAAAAGACTTCTTAAAAATCAAGTAAAATCCTTACTGTGATTGATTCAGCTTTTTTTGAATTGTAATTGTAAGATTTATTATCTTAAGAATCATTATTAAAAATTTTAAATCCTGTGTTTGGTTGCCATTGAATTGCTCCTTTTTCTAAGGGAAATATCTCTATATTATTACTTTCTAAATAGGCTAATATTTCTTGATTTATTTTATCTCTATTGGCGATCGCTTTCTTCATCTTAATTTGTTTTAATTGTTGAATATTAAGGGTTTTTCCATCCCAAATAAGAATATCTGTATCGACTATATTTGATAAATCAATATCTTGATTGTTGATAACTAATAACCAAATTTTATCAGCAAATTTAAACTGAAAATAATTAGGAGTTTTAGCAATCATTTGAATAGTTTTAACGGTGTTTTTTTCTAGCCAACTAATATTTTTAACATTGATATATTCTCTTAACAAATTTAACGCATTTTTATTACTAGCATCATAAGGAATTAAAACTAAATCTAATGAATTTATCCCTTGATTTCTTAGAAAAGCGACAATATTAAATCTAACATTATTTTTATCATTAAGATTAATGACGGCATGATTAGTTTGATTTTGGACAATTATAACTGGTTGTTTTCTACTAGCCATTACCGTTATTTGTACTAAATTTAGTTTTTGATAAATTAAGGGAAGAATAAATAAAATTAACCCTGATATTATAATTATTTGCCATTTTTTTTGAGTCCATTTATTAAAAGTAATCATCAGTAAAAGAAGGTAGCCAGTAATTACGATAAAAATATTTACTTCTCCCACTGCTAACGAACTAAAAGGTAATTTGTTACTTATTTCTACTAAATTAATTAATAACAAAATCGGGATAAATAAAAGATAACTAATTGCACTTCCAAGAATAGGAATAAACACACCAATAACTGCCGTAAAAATTCCTCCTAAAGTGAGAAGAATAACCAAAGGAGTTGCTAAAACATTTGTCAAAATTCCATACACGGGAATACGATTAAAAGCATAACAAACAAGGGGTAAAGTCCAAATGGTAGCAGCAAGAGGCACAGCAATTAAATTGGCAATAGTTGGCGGTAAAAAATCTAACTTTTTGACAATGGCGGGTAAAGTGACGATTAAACCCCAAGTAGCTAAAAAACTGAGTTGAAAACCTAAATCAAAAATCCACAAAGGATTGACTAATAGTAATATTAGTGCGGCTAATAATAGGCTACCATAAGTTTTAACTGAGCGATCATTAATTATGGCGATTAAAACCGCAACTCCCATCAAAGAAGCTCGTAAAATTGAGGGGAAGAAACCCGTTAAAGTAGTGTAAATTAAAAGACTTGATAAACCAATAATCAACTGTACACGGGGAGAATAAGAGCGAGTTAAATATAAAATACAACCTAATAATAAAGAAACGTGAAATCCTGATGCGGCTAAGGTATGAGCTAACCCAGCAGTACGAAAAGCGTTTTGTAAATCTAAGTCTAAATCTACCGCTCGACTACCTATTACCATCGAACTAACTAAATTCCCATAAGGTACTTTTAAAAAACGAACATGGGTTTGAATTATGCGTTGACGAAAATTAGCTAAATTCCTCCCCCACCAATTACCTTCTTTTGTTATTTCTACTGAATTAGCCGAGAATCCTGCAAAAATTCCTTCTCGTTTTAAATAACCACCGAAATCAAAACCTCCAGGATTTAAAGGTGGTAATGGTGCATATAATCTTCCTTGTAAGGTTAATATTTGAGAAGGATATAAACCAGTAACTTGCAATAAAGGTGCGGTAACATAAACTTTTCCAGTTACTTTTTCAACCTGCCCGTTATTATCAATTTTTTGTGTTTGAAAGACAAATCTAGCGTTATTATTTTGATTTAATCGAGGAGTATTTAAAATTATTCCCGTGACGGTGATAGAAGAATTAAAATTTTGTGATGATGAATTTATTTGATGACTAATATCGAGATTATCAGGGATTGGAGTGCGCCAATGTAGATAATAAAATCCGCTAATAACCATTAAACCAGCGATAAAACAAGTAACAAGATTTAACTTTAACTTTCGCCATTTAGGGAGTAAAAAACTGCTAATAAGAGTAAGAATTAAAACAGTAATAGTGAAAAAAAGTCCTTGAGATAAGGAGAAAAATCCTGTTAATAATAAACCAATAATATAAGCAATTATCCAGACATAAAAAGAATTATTGTTAATTCGTAACATTATCACATATTCAGCAATTACTTATGATCATTAATCATAAACCAAATATAAAAAATAAGCTGAAAATACATTCCCAATAAATTAGAAAGATTCACAGCTTATCTTATTTTAAAATCTAGTGAGTAAAATTACTGAGAAAGAGTACGACGTTTGAATACCATTTCATAGGCTTCAATGATATCTCCTTCTCGCCAGTCAGTAAATTTATTAACACCGATACCACACTCAAAACCTGCGGCAACTTCTTTAACATCATCTTTTACCCGACGTAAGGAATCTAAATTACCGCTATAAACCACTTGATTGTTGCGTAAAACTCGAATAAAGCGATTTCTGAGAACTTTTCCAGATTGAACATAACAACCAGCTACAGCCCCTTTACCTACGGAGAATACGAGCCTTACTTGAGCAGTCCCTAAACTTTCCTCGATTTCTTCAGGATCTAATAATCCTTCCATTGCTCCTTCAATTTCATCAAGCAATTTATAGATTACGTTATATTCCCGAATATCAACTCCTTCTTGTTCTGCTGCTTGTCTGGCATTAGGAGCTAAACTTGTGTTAAAACCAAGTATAATGGCGCCACTAGCGGCCGCTAAATCAACATCAGTTTCTGTAATTTCTCCAGCATTAGAAAGCAAAACTCGAATTTGAACTTCTTTTTGGGGTAACTGTTTTAACGATCCTAAAATAGCCTCCACAGATCCTTGAACATCAGCTTTAATAATTAAATTAAGTTCTTTTAATTCTCCTTGTTGTGCTTGAGCAGACAAAGTACTTAAAGTAACTCGACGGGAAGACATAGCTTGTTGTAAACGGTCATCCCTTTGAGCAGAAGCACGACTTTGGGCGATCGCTTTAGCTTCTTTATCATTTTTGTAAACTTCAAACTCATCTCCGGCGGCTGGAACTTCATTTAAACCGAGAATTTCTACAGCAAAAGAAGGAGTTGCAGCCTCTACTTTATCTCCACGATCATCAATCATCGCTCGGATTTTACCCGCCACAGAACCAGCCACGATAATATCCCCCACTCGTAAAGTTCCATTTTGTACTAATAAAGTAGCTACAGGTCCTTTAGCACGATCTAAGTGTGCTTCAATAACTGTACCTTTTGCCATACGATCAGGATTCGCAGAAAGTTCTTCCATTTCTGACACTAAGACAATCATTTCCAACAAAGTATCTAAGTTTTGACCATTTAAAGCGCTAACAGGTACCATCACAGTATCACCGCCCCAATCTTCAGGTACTAACTGTAAATCAACTAATTCTTGTTTAACACGATCTGGATTAGCGTCTGGCTTATCAATTTTGTTAATTGCCACAATAATAGGTACTTTAGCCGCTCTAGCATGGCTAATGGCTTCTTTGGTTTGTGGTCTTACACCATCATCTGCTGCTACAACTAAAATTGCTATATCTGTTACTTTTGCACCCCTTGCCCTCATTGCCGTAAAGGCTTCGTGACCCGGAGTATCAAGAAATACAACTTGCTGAGTTTTACCTTCATGCTCTACATCCACATGATAAGCACCAATATGCTGAGTAATACCTCCTGCTTCTCCTTGTACGACCTTTGTACTTCTGATAGAATCTAATAAAGTTGTTTTACCATGATCCACATGACCCATAATAGTAACTACTGGAGGACGAGTTTGAAGGTTATCAAGATCTGTCTCTGTGAGCATTTCCGTTTTAGTAGCATTAGCTTTTTCTTCTTCGGTAATAACTTCAACTCCTAACTCTGCTGCAACCATTTGAGCTATCTCTAAATCTAGAGTTTCGGTAATATTAACTGCAATACCTTTAAAGAAAAGTTGTTTAATAATCTCTGTATCGGGAGTATTAAGTAATTCTGCTAATTCTCTTAAAGTCGGATTTTTCTTCAGTGTAATAAATTCAGGTAATTGTTGTTTATCAGATTTTAATTTTTTATCTACTTTAAGTTCAGTTCTATCTAATTTTGGTTTTTGTCTTCTTGGTGAGCGATTTTTTTCTGGTGGCTTAGGTTGTTGATCACTAACTTGTTTTTCTGGACGTGCTAAAGCTAAATTAAGCATTTCGCCATCAAGATCATCCTCATCCAGATAATCTGTTAAATCATCGTCGTCATCATCAATTACTAAAGAACGGCGTTTTTTAACGGTTTTTTTACCTTCTTTAGAACTATCCTCATCATCTTCCCAAGTAGGCTCTTCTCCTTTACCTAAAGGTTTTTTCGGTTTTTGTTTCGCCCTTGTGGGTTTTTCGAGAAGGAGAGGTTCTCTTTCAAAATCATCATCAACCACATTGAGAGAGTTTTCATCTACATCTTCATCGAGATCTAAATCTGGTGAGGCAACCACTACTGGTCGTTGAGGGGGTCGTTGTAGTTTTGGCTTAGGTGCATTCGGTTTATTTGGCGCTGTATCGAAACTACCTTCTTCTTTAAGATTAGGAGATTTTTTAATGGGTTTAACTGCCGCATCTTTATCAGAAGGATCTATTTCTAAAACCTCTATAGATTCTCGACGACGCTGATTATTTTTAGACCGACGTGGTGGGGTACCTGTTTTGATTTTATTAATCTTTGGCTTAGGTGTTGTCTCTTGATCCCCTGATACTTGTGCTAATTCATGATCACTACTTTTGTTGGGTAACTCCGATTTATTAGATAAAGTAATGGGAATTATTGGTTTATTGACGGGTTTATTAGGACTAACTTGAGGACGTGGCGGTTGCGCTTTTAAACTCAAATCAGGGGTAACTACTGATTCTTTAGGTTTTGTCGTAATACTTTGATCCGTTTCCGAAGAAGACATTTGTGGGCGAGGGGGAGTTAAAAGCACCGGAGAGTCTTTTGAGTTATCGGTAACAGGAGATTCTTGATCGCTATTAGCGTATATGGCAAGGATTTCTTGCTTTTTATTTTTTGGTTTCAAGTCTGAAGTTGGGGTATTTTTTGATTCTTTATGGTGGTTAGTAGTGTTTTTTTTAACTTGGTTATTGGCAGATGTCATATGATAGGTTTTGGCTGCTTCTTTTATATTCTCGGCTTGAGATTCAGTAATAGTACTGCTATGATTTTTTACCTCAATGGATAACTTAGAACATATTTCTAATACGTCTTTATTATCTAATACAAGCTCTTTTGATAAATCGTATATTCGTATTTTTCCGTTTTTCATCCACAAATTGCCTTAATTGTACTATATTATAACTGTTTTTGGTAAATGTTAATTAGATTTAAAATCTTAAATTTAATAGTTTACTATTTAATAGGAGTAGATTATTTTTATAATCCTATTAATCAATATCTACTATTATGATAATTTTTTGGCAAAAGTGATTAGAAATTACGAATCAGGTATAGGGTATTAAATATTCTATAGGGAATACTCATTAAAGTTCTTCCTTTTTTCTAGGGATTTTCTTCTGTGTTATAACTTATTTTCTTCTTTCTCAGGAGTTGAGTCGAGTATTTGTTCTTCTTCTAGCTTAGAATCTTGATGAGAATTATTGTTTTGAGGGTTTTCTACCTGTTGAAGATAAAACTCCTTCAGATTTTCCCCATCAATGAGAATATCTTGATATTTCAAAATACCTTCTATAGAAACAACTTCACCAACAGCAGGAATTTTCTGCTCAGTTATAACCCATACTGAACCTGTTTGATCACTTATTTCATAGGCTTTACGCCCTAGTAAGGGAATAATTTTTTTGATTGTTCCTTTTACTTTAATGGTTGTTTTTAAATCTGGATGATTTTTGATTTCTTCAATTTTAGTGGTGTCAGGGGAGGCTAAACCAAAATTAATTAAATTGGTACAACCAATGATTCCCCAAAAAAAAAAGATAGTGAAAGTAAACTGAGAGATTTAGCTGATAACTTCATAAAAATTAATTAAATAAACGATATTTTGCCACTACTTGCTTTTATAATCGTTTGAAGTATATGTTAAATTTGATTTTTAATAACTAATAATAACATGGTCGCTAAGATTTTAGACGGTAAAAATTTAGCAAAAAAAATTCAATCTCGTTTACAAATAGCTATTCAAGAAAAAATAGCAGAAAAAAAACGCCCTCCCGGATTAGCGGTGTTAATGATAGGAGATAATCCTGCTAGTGCGGTTTATGTCAGAAATAAAGAAAAATCTTGTCAAAAAATTGGGATGAAATCCTTTGGCAAACATTTTCCCTCGGATATTACTCAAGAAGAATTAGAAGCCGTCATCGAGGAATTAAATAATGATACTTCTGTAGATGGAATTTTAGTACAATTACCTTTACCTGATCACTTCGATTCTGTGGCATTATTACATACTATCGCCCCTGAAAAAGATGTTGATGGACTTCACCCTATTAACTTAGGCAAATTAGTTAGAGGGGAAAAAGGCTTAAGAAGTTGTACTCCTGCTGGTGTTATGGAAATTTTGACAGAATATAACATTGATTTAGTAGGGAAAAAAGTTGTCGTTGTCGGTAGAAGTATTTTAGTAGGGAAACCTCTTGCCTTAATGTTACTCGAAAAAAATGCCACCGTGACTATTGCTCATTCTAAAACTCTTAATTTACCCGAAGTAACTAAAGAAGCAGATATTTTAATTGCGGCGGTGGGAAAACCTGAAATGATAACTGCGGATATGGTAAAACCTAACGCCGTAGTTATTGACGTAGGCATTAATCGCTTAGAAACTCCTGACGGAAAAGGAAGGTTAGTGGGAGATGTGGCTTTTAATGAAGTTAAAGAAATCGCTAGTTATATTACTCCAGTACCGGGTGGAGTAGGTCCAATGACTATAGCTATCTTATTACAAAATACTTACGATAGTTATATTCTTGATCAAAAATAAAGGTTTAACAGTAGTGGCTTTTCCAAATTTGATCAACCTCTCAAAAATTAACTTTAGTAAATAATCCTTGAAAATCAATTTAACTAATGTTTAAATCAATTATGAGTAAAATCTCCTATTTTATTAATCCTATCTTCTTCCCTCAACAAAATTTTATACTTCACTGAGGTAATTTTAGTTGTTGACCTATTTCCGATTTGCAATTTTTGATATATGATAGTATGTTTGGGTCTAAATATAAAAAATATCTAAGGAGAAATTAGTAAGTATGTCCCGATATACAGGACCTCGTTTGAGGGTAGTGCGTCGTTTGGGAGATTTACCCGGCTTAACTCGTAAAAATGCTCGTCGTCAATATCCACCCGGACAACACGGACAAAATCGCCGTAAACGCTCTGAATATGCCGTTCGTCTCGAAGAAAAACAAAAACTTCGTTACAACTATGGCTTGAGTGAAACTCAATTAATTCGTTATGTAAAAAAAGCTCGTCGAGTAGGCGGATCTACTGGTCAAGTATTATTACAATTATTAGAAATGCGTCTTGATAATACTGTTTTTCGTCTTGGCATGGCCCCTACTATTCCGGGTGCTCGTCAATTGGTGAATCATGGTCATATTATGGTTAATGATCAAGTAGTTGATATTGCTAGTTATCAGTGTCGCCCTGGTGATGTTGTCAGCGTTAGAAAGAGAGATCGTTCTGTTAATATTGTTAAAAATAATCTACTTAACCCCGGTTTGGCTAACCTTCCCAGTCATTTAGAATATGATAAAGATAACCTCGTAGGTAAAGTTAACGGTGTTATTGAAAGAGAATGGGTTGCTTTAAATATCAACGAATTACTTATTATTGAGTTCTACTCTCGCAAAGCATAATATATTATCTGTTCCAGATCATAATTTTACAGTGGGTCTGGAATAGAAAATATCCTCAAATCTAAAACATAAGTCAAAAAATAATTTTTAATACTTTTAACTAAACAAAATTAAGTAAAAAATAAAGAGACTAATTAAGATTATTAAGTAAACCTTTTGATTTTCTTCTAGGAACTTATTTGGTCTAAATATGGTCTTGAAAATAAATGTTTATGTTAAGGTATTACTATGAATAAAATAAATAAATCAAAAACCACGACTGCTTTACTTCTTACTGTTACCTTGGGAGTAAGTACAAGTCTTCCTTTCGCTACATCTTTATTCAATCCTGTTGCTGTAATGGCACAAAATTCCCAATTTCAGGATGTTTCTTCTAATTATTGGGCAGCACAATTTATTAATCCTTTAGTAAGAGAAGGGGTTATAGCTGGTTTCCCTGACGGAACATTCAAACCTGACGCACCCGTTACAAGAGCTCAGTTTGCGGCTATGCTACAAAAAGCGATCAGAAAAAATCAAGTAAGATCTCCCCTTAAATTTTCTGATGTATCAACTAATTATTGGGCAAATAATGCTATTAATAATGCTTACGCTATGGGATTTCTTTCGGGTTATCCCGGACAAATTTTCCGTCCTGAACAAAATATTCCTAGGGAGCAAGTTCTGGTATCCTTAGCTAATGGGTTAAATTATCGCTCTAATCAGGATGTTAATAGTATTCTCAACTTCTATAACGATGCTAATAATATTTCTAATTTTGCTCGTTTACCCGTAGCTGCTGCCACAGAAAATAAACTGGTGGTTAATCACCCTACTTTACAACAATTAAATCCTGTTAATAATGCTACCCGTGCAGAAGTTGCCGCTTTTATTTATCAGGCTTTAGTTTCTCAAGGACAATTACAGGCTATTAATTCTAATTATATTGTCGGTTTAACTCCTACTGTTAATAAATCTCGTCTGGCTGATGGCACTAATATTCCTGTTAAATATGAAGAACAAAAGATCTTATTAACTAAAGATGAAACTGTACCTTTGACTTTAATAGTTGCTAGTGATGTCGCTAATAATGGTGTAGTGATAATTCCTCGGAATAGTAAAATTATAGGAGAATTGCGTCCCTCTGGTAAGGGTACAAGATTTTTTGCTCAAAAAGTCCAAGTAGCTAAGGGTAAAACTTATAATATTAGTGCTTCTTCTCAAGTTATTACTAAAACTGAAACTATTTCTAAAAGTACTAATTTTAATAATCTTTTGAAAAATGCTGCTTTGGGTACTGCGGCGGCGGCGGCTATTTCTGCGGTGACAGGAGATAAGGCGATCGCCACGGAAGAGTTATTAATTGGTACGGGTGCGGGATTATTAGCCACTTTAATTCCTCAATTTTTAGGATTAAATAAAGTAGATTTATTAGTAGTCCAACCTAACTCTAATTTTAATGTAATTTTAGATAAAGACTTTGTGATTAATTAATGGTTAATGAGATTAAATAAAAAGATCATATTATTCGTTTAAATTAAGTTTACTCTAAGGTTAAATTTGTTTTTACTTTAGAGTAAAATTTTGTTTTTTAAAATATTTTATGGAAAATTAAATTAAATCTACAAAAAACTCCAGAATCTGCTAAGATAACCACTGAAATAGTCACAGAAGATACAGTGAAAGAATGAGAAAAAAAATAGGAGTGATAGGCGGAGGGCAATTGGCTTGGATGATGGCACAAGTAGCACCCTCAGAAGATATTGATATTTTAGTACAAACTCCTAGCCCTTCTGATTCTGCCGTTAATTTAGCTACAAAAGTAATTTTTGCTCCTATCAATGATTTTATGGCTACAGCAAAATTAGCTAAACATTCTGATATTATTACCTTTGAAAATGAATTTGTTAATTTAGATGAGTTACAAAAATTAGCGGATGAAGGAGTTTGTTTTTATCCTCGTCTTTCTAGTTTATCGCCGTTATTAGATAAATATGAGCAAAGATGTTTTTTGAGAAATAATAATTTTTCCGTGCCTCATTTTCGGGAGTATAACTCTATTTCAGATTTTGATTCTTTTTCTTTTCCTTTGGTGTTAAAAGCTCGTCGTCATGGTTATGATGGACAAGGTACGATTATCATTCATTCTCAAGGAGAATTAACCGATATTTTGCCTAAATTTGAGGATATTCCCTTATTAATAGAAGAATTTATCCCTTTTGAACGAGAATTAGCTATTGTCGCCGCTCGTAGTGTTAAAGGTGAAATTAAAATTTATCCTGTGGTGGAAACTTATCAACATCATCAAGTTTGCCGTTGGGTAATCGCCCCAGCTTTGTTAAGTGCGGATAAAATTAAGGAAATTGAGTATATAACAGAAAAACTATTGATTGCCTTAGATTATGTGGGAGTGTTAGCCATTGAATTATTTTTAACGAAAAATGGGGAAATTCTAGTTAACGAAACTGCACCTCGCACCCATAATTCAGGACACTATACTATTGATGCTTGTAATACCTCTCAATTTGCTTTACAGTTACAGGCAGTCACGGGAAAACCTTTGGGGAATATCGACTTAAAAACTTCTGGCGCCGTCATGATTAACTTACTAGGCTATGAATCGGCAAATTCTGATTATCTGGAGAAACGACAACACATTGAAAATTTAGGTACATTTGTTCATTGGTATGGGAAATCTGAATCTCGTATAGGTAGAAAACTTGGTCATGTAACGGTATTATTAACGGAAAATAGTCCAGAAAAAACCTATCAAACAGGCAAATTAATCATCGAAGAAATAGAATCTATGTGGTATGGTGATAAACTCACAGTTATCTAATTAGGGGAGGTTATAGGAGAAATGAGCTTCTCGACAAGAGAACAGGAACAAATATATTAAATAAAAGATGCCTTGTTAGCTGCATTTTCTGTTTTTTTTACTCAATGTCCTTCATTTTTGGAACACCAATCTTTATTATTATCTTTATCGTAATCAATAATAATTCTATCAGTTTCGGGTTCGGTACTATTAATTTTATGATCAGATAGTTTGAAGTAAATTGCATCAATTTCGTTGTCATAGGTAACAATTATATTTTATTCCTTATGTGTATTAGACAATACATATATGTTGATATGTTGAGAAAATTGTGTTAATTTTGTGGTAGTTAAGCTGAGAAGGTAAAAATCATGAAAAAAAGTCTTAATATATTAAAAGAATATACTTCAGGGCAAAGAAGTTTTTTACATGCTAATTTAGCTCATGTTAATCTAAAAGGCGCAATCCTCACAAATTTAGATTTATCAGGATCTGATTTAAGTTGTGTCACTATGATAAATGTAGATTTAAGAGAAAGTAATTTGAGCAAATGTAAACTAAAGGGAGCTCATTTAAAAGGATGTAATTTAACTGGGGTAATCTTTGATTTAGCAGATTTAACTAGTGCAAATCTTAGTAATTCTAACTGTAAAAAAGCTAATTTTAAAAAAAGTAATCTTTCTCACGGACATTTAACTAATACAAATTTAATCAAGGCTAATTTAAGCAATGCTAATTTAATAGGAACTTCTTTTAATCAAAGCGATTTAAGTTATGCTAATTTGAAAAAAGCTAATTTAACTAATGCATGTTTAACAAGGAGTAATTTAACGGAAACTATTTTAGATGAAGCAACTTTATGCTCGGCATCTCTTGTGGCAACTACATTAAACAAAACGTCTTTCAAAGATGCTGAGTATGATATTCAGACTTTATTTGATCTTAATTTTCACCCTGAAGAATGGGGAATGAAAAAAAGTTTAGAGATAACAATAATGGAAATTTTAGACAGTTTCAATTATGTCGTGAAAATTGCTAGTCATTATTTAGGTAATACTATTTCTACGAAGTACATTGAACTTTTTCGTCCTTTTAATAATCATTATCTTAATGTATTTAAAATTAATAGTCAAGGATTAATTACTGTTGAAGAAAATTCAACAAAAACAATTAATTATTCTCAGTTGAAATTTTATCAAGAATGGATTAGAAAATATATACAATTTTGTTCGTTGATTTTTAAAGATTTTGAGAGTTCACTCGAACCTCAGAAAGTTATAGGATATGAAATTAAAAGCGGCTTCAGAAATAGATAATTTACTCATTACTAGAGTATAGCTTAATAAATGAGTAAGTTTAAGAAGATTTAAGTAACTTTTTGTTAACTGTTAAAAGCCCCAAGGTTGAGGCTTAAAAGATTAACTTACTTTAAACTGAGCAACGTTAGATTCTAAAGTACGAGCTACTTGTTGTAATTCGACAAAAGAATCAGATAATTGTGCTACGGAGGCGGTAGTTTTTTCAGCAATTTTAGCTACATCTGCCATTTTAACCGTTACTTCTTGAGAATTTTCTGATTGCTCAAAAGCAGCAGCAGCAATGGCTTCTACTAATTCATTAATTTGAGTAGTAGCTGCCGCAATTTGGTTTAAACTTTGACGAGTTTCTTCCACTAATTTACTACCCTCAATTACTTGTTCGCTACCTTCTTCCATTGCTATGACAACAACTTTAGTTTCGTTCAAAATTTCATTAACCAGTTTTTCAATGTCACCAGTTGCTTGAGCGGATTGGGTTGCTAAAGCCCTTACCTCTTCTGCAATTACCGCAAAACCAGTACCTTGTTCTCCTGCTCGTGCTGCTTCAATGGAGGCTTTTAACGCTAAAAGGTGAGTTTGAGCGGCAAATCTGCTGATAAGTCCCACTACGGTGGAAATATTTTGAGTCGTTTCTCCTAACTTTTTAACTTGCCCAGAGGCTTGTTGTACGGTAGAACGAATTTCCATGATAGATTTTACTGTACGATTCATGGCTGAGTCGCCTGTTTCCACGCTTTCTTGAGCTTTTTGGAGGGCTTCTTCTGCTAATTCTGCATTTTCGGCTACAAGGTTACTAGAACGACTCATCTGCTTAACGGTTAAAATTGCTTCAGAAATATTAGTTACTTGTTCTTGAATTTCTGTTTGTAAAACTTTGACATCATTTTCGTTAGTAATGGTGGTTTGAGCTACTTCTAAAGCGGCGATTTGTACTTGAGATACGATTTTTCTTAAACTTTCAATGGTGGCATTATAAGAGTCAGCAATAGTACCAATTTCATCTTCTGTTACCGTAGCACGAATGGTTAAATCACCACTAGATACTGGATCAACTTGCATCAATAGTTCTAATGCTCGTCTTTGGAGTAATTCTTTTCCTTCTCGTTGCACTTGTTCGGAGTTTAGTTGTAGCTCAAGAAGTTTTACCCTTTCAATACTTAAACCGACTTGGGTAGATAATTGACTAAATAATTCAATTTCTTTGGCATCCCAGTTACGCACATCATAACATTGATGACAGATTAACAAGCCGATAAGTTTACGGTTAACCAAAATTGGTGCTACTAAATTCGCTCTAACGGCAAAAGGTTCTAATTGTTTAAGATGACATGGTGTTAAACCAGCTTTATAAATATCGGGAGTAGCTTGAACTCTACCTTGTGTATATTTTTCTACATATCTATCAGCAAAACAAGGATCTGCAATGGTTGCACCGATAGCTTTAGGACAATTTAACGCTACAGATTCAGCAATAATAGTACCTTTCCAATTTTCATCAAACTCATAGACAATAGTGCGATCGCATTTTAAAGCGGAACGAATTTCTGTCACGGCGGAATCTAATACTTGTTGTCGATTTAAACTAGCGGCTAGGGAAAGGGTAATTTCTTTGAGTTGTTCAGCCCTTGTGGCCGCTGACATTTGCTCTTTAAGGATATTTACCCTATCTAAAATTACCCCAAAACGTAAGGCAATTTGACCTAAAAAGGCAATTTCTTTTTCTTCCCATTGATGATGGCGACGGCAATGATGGGCGATTAATAATGCAAATAATTGTCCTTGAGTTACAATAGGGACGACTAAATTGGATTTAATTTTCAAACGGTGCATTAAGTCTTCATGTTCGGGAGCAAATCCTGCGGTATAAACGTTTTCTGTGGGTACAACTCGCCCGTTAATATAAGCCTGTCTTAATTCTGAAGGAATACAGGGATCGTTGATATTTTCATTCAAAGCACTAGGTAAATCTAAATCTCCTGCTTCGTTGCTAATATAACCACTCCAGTCTGGTTTAAAACGGTAAATCACAAGGCGATCAACTTCTAAAATTTCTTTAGCTTTGGGTAATGCTCGATCAAAAACTTTATTAACGTCATTCTCATCAAGAGTAGTTGTACCTGTAATATCTTGAAAAAGACTGATTTTAGTTGAATCTAAGGTTAAAATGGATTCGGTTTGTTCAATATTTTCGGCTAAATAGTTAAAAGTATCAGCTAATTTACCAATTTCATCTTTTCCTCTAATATTAGAACGAAGACGATAATTTCCTTGGGCAAATTTTTCTGCGGTAATTTGTAAAGATTCAATGGGAGTCGCAATGACTTTCCCTAAAACTAAAATTAAAAATATATTGACAATCAATACTATAACAGCGGTTTGTCCTTGAGCAGTTAAACTACGAGAGATAATTTCATTGAGTTTTGCCTCTGATGTACCGCGCACTAGAATAGCGATGGGTTCATTGTTAAAGTTATTAATAGTTTGAGCCGTCAGGGTATAAATGGCATCATGAACTTTAGCTCGAGTTGAAACAATTTTCCCTGAATTTTTAACTGCTTGTTTTAAAAGACTTTCATCGGTTAAGGCTTCGTTAGTAGCGTCGTCAGTTTCGTGTAAAGAAGAAGCGACAATAAATTTATCTCCTAACACTTTATAAATAGCGGTATAACCCCCACCAAATTCTTTAGCAGTTTGTTCAACGATGGTATATTTTTGATTGACTACATCTCCAGAAACTAAAACCCCGATCACTTCTTGGGTATCAGGATTAAATACGGGAGTAAAAGTATAACGAATGAGGACAGGTTGTCCTTTAGGTAATTTCGGTAAAATCGGCGGTGATTCTCGTTTTAAATCATCCCATGGCAAGATTTCTGTGATTTTTATTTGTTCAGGATTATTAATCACTTCAGATACTAAACCTTGAGGATCAAAAAATTCTCCTGTGCGATCTCGATTACTATTAACAATAATTTTTTTATCTCTACCCACTAAAGTAGAATATTCAATATCACGGGCTTTAATTTCGTTTTGCAGAATTTGTCTAACAATGCCTCGTTGTTGAGGTGTTAAAGTACCACCATTAAATTTAGTTAAGGCAGCGTTAATGATGGCAATATTATCAGATTGACCACGAAAACCGAACCCCATCTGATTAACTTTGATGCTGTAGTTAGTTTTTGTGGCTTCTAATTCTGAAGCGGATTGGTTAATAAGTTGCTCCCTACCGCCTTGAATAACCTGATTTACCCCTACTGCTAATAATGCAACAATGGAGATAGTTTGAGCCGTTAATAATACTACGAGTTGTTTTTTGCGTATAGAAAGGTTATAAAACCATGTAACTGTTGGAAGTTGTTGTGGGGTATTCTGTTTTTCTTCCTCTATATTAAGAGAAGGTTGTTCTACATAAGAATTTTGCGAAAGGTTTAGTTTTGGTTTTTCTGGTGCTTGTGTCATGGTAATAAATGATAATTAGTAATTAGTAATTTTGTTCCTAAATCCTCAATAATGGGATCTTTAAAATTGACTCCCCCAAACTTGGGGGCTGGGGGGCGAATCTCCTTTTTATTCCCCAAAATTGGGGGCTGGGGGGCGAATCTCCCTTTTTACTCCCCAAACTTGGGGGCTGGGGGGCGAATCTCCCTTTTTATTCCCCAAAATTGGGGGCTGGGGGCGAATCTCCTTTTTATTCCCCAAAATTGGAGGCTATAAGGATGTTTAATTGACTTTAAATTTACTAACACTTTGTTCTAAGTTTTCGGATACTTTTAATAGTTTTCTGAAACTACGAGATACTTTTTGTACAGTGTTAGAAGTATCGTTAGAGATTCCTGCTACATCGGACATAGTTTCAGTAATGTCATCAGAGGTTTGAGACTGCTCGGCGGCGGCGGTGGCGATCGCTGCAACTAACTGGTTAATTTGAGCAGAAGCGGCGGTAATATTAGTCAAAGAGGCGCGGGTTTCTTCTACCAATCTTGTACCTTCTACAACTTGCTCTGTACCAGATTCCATCGCTTTAACTACCTCGTTAGTTTCTTCCTGAATTTCAGCTACCACTTTTTCAATTTCCGCCGTTGCGTCGGCTGATTGACGGGCAAGGGATCTAACTTCTTCGGCTACCACCGCAAAACCTCGTCCTTCTTCTCCTGCGTGAGCCGCCTCAATGGAAGCATTTAACGCTAAAAGGTTCGTTTGATCGGCAAAACTACCAATGAGGTTAACTACTTTAGAAATTTTCTGAGTTGATTCTCCTAATCGTTTAACTTTTTTCGCTGTTTCGGCTACGGTTTCTCGAATAGCAAGAATACCGTCCACCGTACGATTCATGGCTACTTCTCCTTCTTCTACACTTTGATTAGCTCGTTTTACTGCTTGTTCTGCTTCTTCTGCATTATCTAAGACAGTACGCGCACTAAAGGCTAAAGTTTGTATCTTTTCAAGGGCGACATTGATGTCTTCCGCTTGACGAATAACCTCTGTAGCTAAATTATCGACAAAACCTTCTTGCTCAATAATAACTTCAGTTACAGCTCTTGTACCGCCTTGTACTTGGGTTACAATTTTTCTTAAACTTTCGATAGTCGCATTGTAAGAGTCAGCAATAGTACCTATTTCATCTTCTGTGACACTGGCTCGAATAGTTAAATCACCGCTCGAAACAGGATCAACTTGCATCAATAATTCTAAGGCTCGTTGTTGGATGGTTTCTTTTGCTTTTCTTTGCTCTAACTCCGATGCTTGTTGTTTGCTCAATAGTTGTATTCTTTCTAAGGCTGGGCCAATTTGGGTGGCAAGTTGAGATAAGAAAGTACATTCAGATTCTGTCCATTGTCGGGGTGCGTCACATTGATGAGAGATAAGTAATCCTAATAAATTATTTTCCACAATAATAGGAGTAACTAAATTAGCTTTAACGGCAAAAGGCTCTAATTGTTGTATATGACAGCTAGTTAATCCTGCGGTATAAATGTTATTAGTCGCTTGTACTCTACCTTGTTTATATTTGTCCACATATTTATCAGCAAAACAAGGATCTTTGATATTTGCTCCTAATGCTTTAGGATATTGAGGATCTACAGATTCAACAATAATAGTACCTTTCCAATCTTCGTCAAACTGATAGATGATTACTCGACTAGATCTTAATGCTTCCCTAGCCATTTCTGTGGCTACTTCAAAAATTTTCTCTTGAGTTAAAGATTCGGCAATTTTGAAACTTATATCTTTTAGTTTTCCTGATAAGAAACTATCTAACTGCTGATTTTGTAACAAGATTACTCTTTCTAAGGCTGGCCCCATTTGGGTGGCAGTTTGCATGAAAAAGTCAATTTCTCCACTTTGCCAGTTACGAGGAGATGAACATTGATGGGCGATTAATAAACCAAGTAGTTTACCCTCTACAATAACTGGTGCGACTAAATTCGCTTTGACGGCAAAAGGCTCTAATTGTTGTAAATGACAGTCGGTTAACCCTGCTTTATAGATGTCAGGGGTTGCTTGTACTCTACCTTTTACATATTTATCGACATAGTTACCTGCGAAACAAGGATCAAGAATTTGGGCACCTAGGGCTTTCGGGTAGTTTCTATCGACAGATTCGGCGATAACTGTACCCTTCCAAGTTTCATCAAAACTATAGACTATGACTCGATCTGATTGTAAGGCTTGTCGAATTTCGGTGACGGCGATTTCAAATACTTGATTGACGTTAAAAGCCTTAGTCATTTCTAAGGTAATATTTTTTAATAAAGTAGATTGACTGGCAAATAATTGTTGCTCAATAACAAGGCTTCTTAATTGGGTTGTCATTTCGTTGATATTTTTACCTAAAACGGCAATTTCATCGTTACCAATGACTTCTACTTCTACGTCTAAATCTCCTTCACTAATTTTTTTAATGGTTTTAGCGGTTTTTTCTAGGGGATTGATGAGTTGTTGTGCTAAAAGATAAGCGATATAACCTACCACTGCACCTGAAACTACGATACCGAAGAAAATGTAACTTAAAATGCGGTTAACGGGTGCTAATGCTATATCTACATCTTCAGATATAAGTACAGTCCAACCTAAGTTAATTTTATCTAATTCGGTTTTAACTGGTTGATAAGCGATTAATTGTTGTTTTTTCTGTACTTGATTATAATCAATAAAACTTTGTGCTTCTTCTGTTTCTTTTTCCCATTTTAGGTTTTTAAAAACTTCATTGATGTTGACAGATTTAATGGTTTCAGTATTTGCTTTTTCTCCACTGGTTAATTTTCCGTTTTGAAATTCTCCTTGAGTGGAAAAGAATAATTTATTCTCACCATCGGTTAGATAAACTGATTTTCCTTCCCCTTTATAAGCATCTGTCAAAACTTGTCCTAATTTAGCTACAGGTATCCGCAAACGTAAAAAACCTAATCTTTCTTTTGTCTGGGGATTTTGAATAATGGAGACAACATAAATAGAAAAAACATTATCAACTTTAGAGATAAGAGGTTGACTAATACTGATACCGTTATTTTTGATGGCTTCTTGAAAATAACTACGGTTTAAATGATTTTCTAAAGGTTTTCCTTCGGTTTGAGCAATGACATTTCCTTGACTATCAAATAATGCCACGCTATCATAAAACTGATAAGTATTTTTGATAACGTTAAGTTGTTCTGTTAATTTTACGGTATTTCTATTGAGAAAATCTGCCGATTCGGGAAAAGACTCAGCCATGCTTTTTACATCTAAGTAAGTCTCATTAAGTTTTGATACCATTGTGTCAGAGATAAATCTTGTTTCTCCTCTTTCACTTTTTTCAATTTTGGCACGGAAAGAACTATTAACGGCAATAGATATAATTGTACCTACCACAATAATCGGTACTACACCTAAAGTAATGGCGGTGGTAGTCATTTTAAACCTCAGACTTTTATTTTGCCACCAAGGAATAACACCTGTCTCTTGATCTTTTTTTACGGATGGTTTACCGTTATTATTCGGAAATGATTTTTGAGAGTTATTCGCCACTCCATTCATACTCGATGAATTATTGTTTTTAATGTCGATATTTTTTTCTTGGTTTGGTTGTTGTGGTGAAGTCTGAGTCATCTAATCTTACCTCTGATGGTTTACGCAAATTTAAGTTAAGTATTTTTACTTAGTATTAAAGACTATTATTAGTTAGCTAATATATGGTTTTAATTCTAGCTTAATTAAAGGGGATTCAATCTTTTAATTTTTTCCTAATTCACCTTTATAGTTCAGTAAATTGTTTCATAAATGCAGTGTCTAAGTATTTTTTAAAGTACCATAATAATGGGGATTCCCAGCTAAAATAACCCCAACTAGCAACGGCGGTTTCGTCACTAATACCAATCAGATTTAGATAATATTTTTGGGGATAATGACATTTTAATGATTTATGGTTTAATAAATTACAGATATTTTCATATAAAGGTAATCCTTGTTTTACGGCAAAAACTCCTGCTTTTGGGTGAGGATAATTAATCATATTAGCAATATCTCCAGTGGCAAAAATAAAATCATAATTGATACTTTGTAAGGTATTTTTAATTAAAATAAAACCATTTTCATCTGTCATAATTGAGCTATTTTTTAACCATAAAGGTGCGGATGCTTCTGTCACTAAAAAATGATAGTTTGAGATAATTTGTTTTCCTGATGTTAAAATTACTTCTTCTTTTTTGATAGTTTTAACTGTGGAATTTAGATAAATATTAATATTTTTGTTTATAAGAATGTCCATTAATTTATAACTTACCCATTCATTATGATTTCCTAAAATTCTATTTCCTTTATGTATTAAATTAATAGTTAATTTTTCTGGAGATAAAATCTTAGTTAATCTTTTGTGGGTATTAATAGCTAATTCTACTCCTCCTGCTCCTCCTCCTATAAATGTTAAAATTAAATTCTCTAAGTTATTTTCTTGACTATTTTTAATAATTTCTTGCCATTTTTCTAATAAAAACGGAACTGGTTTCGCTGGTATTCCGTATAAATTTGCTCCTTCAATATTACTAATTTTAGGATTACTACCAATATCAATAGAGAGTAAATCAAAGTTAACTTTTTCCCCCGATTTACACATTATTTTTTTGTTTTGACAATCTATATTTATTACTTCATCAATAATTAAATTTATTCTGGCAAATTGACATAGTTTTTCTAAATTAATATGGCTTTCTTGATAACTATAATAACCTGCTAAATAAGCTGGTAACATTCCCGAATAAGGAGTATTTTTAACATTACTAATCAAGGTTATATTTATACCTAATAATGGTTTTTTGCCCCATAACTTTAAGGCGATCGCATGACTATGACCACCACCAATAAAAACTAAATCTGTCATAGGTAATTAGGAGAGAAAGAATATATATTTATATGAACAAACATAAATTTTAAATACATTTATTAATAATTTATTAAGTTTTAGTAAAAAGAAGAAAAATAAGAAATATAATATAGAAATATAATTTTTTTTAACCATAAATTGTTAATAGTAATTAGTTAATTTTTAATAAATTTTTAGGATTAAAGATCATGATAATCAATGATATACTGAAACGATATAGACAAGGGGATAGAGATTTTCGTCATAGTAATCTCAGTAAAAGTAACTTAAGTGGCATGAAATTAAGTAACTCAAATTTATCAGATTCTAAACTAACGGATGCACATTTAGCATGGTCAAATTTAGAGCGATGTTTTCTGATAAAATCCGATTTACGAGGAGCTTTTTTATATGGTGCAAATTTAAGTTTTGTTAAGTTAAAAGAATCTTTATTAATGGAAGCGGATTTAACGAAAGCAGATTTACATGGTGCGCAATTACATAAAGTTAATCTTGAAGGTGCAACTTTAAGCGGTGCAATTTTGACATGGGTTAGCTTATATATGGCGAATTTACCCAATGTTAATCTTTGTGGTGCAAATTTAGATGGTATCAATTTAAGAGGGGCAAATTTACAGGGTGCAAACTTAAACTGGACTAATTTAAACCATGCTAGATTAAGCGGTGCAAACTTACAAGGGGCAAAATTACAAGGTATTAAGTTGAAAGGTGCATTTCTTAACGGTTTAGATTTACAAGGTTGTAACTTTAGTGCTTTAGATTTAACAGAAGCTAAAATGAGCGGTGCAAAATTACAAAATAGTAATCTTTCAGGTAGTAATTTAAGTAATGCGATATTACGTCGAAGTATTTTAACTAAAGCTAATTTGAATAACGCTCAGTTACAACAAGTACAAATGAGAGGGGCGCAGATTATTCAAGGAAATTTCATGAAAAGTAATCTAACTGAAACTGATTTGAGAGGAGCGGATTTGAGCTTTTCTAATTTGAATTTAGCAAATCTGACGGGGGCGGATTTAACCGATGCAAACTTACATGGTGCTTATTTATGGGGTGCTTGTCTTAATGGTGCAATTTTGAAAAACACAAACTTAACGGGTGCAAGTCTGCGAGATGCGGATTTATCGGGAGTAAATTTATCCGAAGCTATTTTAGATGGTGTAACTATGCCAGATGGTAAAATTTATTTGTAGAAAATGATTAAAAAGGCGGTAATAAACGCCGAAATCCATGAATTAAAACTACTATTAAAAAGACGAAATTTCTTGGCAATATCCACCACCAACCATAACTAACGGGAGTGTTTTTTTGATATTGATTATTAATATTTTCTGTTAATTTATCAGCAATTTTGATTAATAGTTCGCTATTTCGAGGAAAATCAGAGATTTTTTTCAGCCATGGTTGCGGAATATTTAATTCTCCAGTGGTTGCACCACATAAAGCTCCTGTAATTGCTCCTGTGGTATCTGTATCACCACCACAATTAAAAACTGCTTCTAAAGCATCTCTAAAATTGCCAAAATGTTGATACCAAGCATAAATTGCTATAGAAACTGTTGTATATACATAACCAGAAATACCTTTTTCTTGTCCCATTAATTCGGCAAATTCTGCTACGGATAACCCTTGTTTTAAGGCATAAAGCAATTGATTAGTTAAATTTAGCCATTCTTCTTCTTTATCCTCAACTAATCTTAAAATTACTTCTAATTCGTCAATATCTGGACATTCCTTTAAATCTTCTCTAACAATCCATGCTGTAATATAGGCGATCGCTTTTGCACCAATTAAAGCACGAGGATCACTGTGGGTTATTTTAGTGGATAATGTGAGAAAAATGTCTAATTTAGGCAAATTATGGGCAAAATAAGCACCTATAACGGCACAACGCATGGCTGCACCATTTCCTGCGGAATATACCCCACTTTTATCAGGAGAAAACCCTAACCATAATCGAATAATAGATTTTAAAGTAGCTAAACCAACTCCAGCAGGTAATGATAATAACCACCATTTGAGACACCAAGAAAATCTTTTGACAAAAATATCTTCCCTATCACCACAGGCAATAAGACATTGAGCGACAAATATAGTATGCTCTGTATCATCGCTAATCATTCCATAACCGAAGATTAATCTTTGATGCCATTTTCCTCGAAAAATCTTTTGATTACGTCTTCTCGATATTCCTTCGGCGGGTAAACCCACAGAATCACCTACGGCTGTACCTAACAAAAGTCCTTTGATGGGATTTTTCATCATAATTGATAACTCCTCGTTTTCTTTCTAATTTCTATTAAAGGGCAAAGAAAGATAAATAAATTTCTAACTCCCCATTTCCTTATAGTTGATAACTCTTCGTTTTCTTTCTAATTTCTATTAAAGGGCAAAGATAAATAAATTTCTATCTCCCCGTTTCCTTTTATCTCCTATCCTTGAAGAATTACTCATTACTCATTACTTCTCTCTCCTATCTCCTAATAAAGAATAAACTTGCATCGCCAGAAATAACACTAGATAATATAATATTGTTGGTGCGAATTATAGAGAGAAAATGAATGAGTCAAGAAGCAGAATTAGATATTGACTATATAGAAAAACTAGAAACGGGAATACCCGGATTTGACTTTTTAGCTGAAGGTGGATTACCAAAAGGTAGGGCAACTCTCGTTTCAGGCACGGCAGGAAGTTCTAAAACTGTATTTGCTTCGCAATTTTTAGTAGAGGGAATTAAAAGGGGAGAAAATGGTGTATTTGTAACTTTTGAAGAACCACCTAAAGCCATTAGACGCAATATGTCAGGTTTTGGGTGGAAAATAAGAGAATGGGAAGAAAACAGACAATGGGCTTTTGTAGATGCTTCTCCTCAACCGGGTGAAAGACCGATGGTTACAGGAGAATATGATTTAGGCGCTTTAATTGCGAGAATTGAATATGCCATTCGGAAATATTCTGCAAAGCGAGTATCCTTAGATTCTTTAGGGGCGATTTTTAGCCATTTAGCGGATAGCGCACAGGTGAGAAATGATTTATTTAGATTGGCTTCGGCGTTAAGGGAGCTGGGTGTAACAGCGATTATGACGGCTGAACGTACTCAAGAATATGGTGAGATTAGTCGTTATGGGGTAGAAGAATTTGTAGCTGATAATGTGGTTATTTTGCGTAACGTCTTAAATGATGAGAAACGTCGTCGCACTATTGAAATTCTTAAATATCGTGGTACTAATCATCAAAAAGGGGAATATCCTTTTACAATTATTCCGGGTCAAGGTATGGTAATTATACCTTTATCGGCTATTGAATTAGAGCAACATTCTTCTAACATTCGTATAACTTCAGGTAGTGATCAATTAGATAAAATGTGTGGTGGAGGCTTTTTCCGTGATTCGATTATTTTGGTATCGGGTGCAACAGGCACAGGAAAAACTTTGATGGTAACAGAATTTATGGCAGGAGGAGTACAAAATAATGAGCGTTGTTTAGTGTTTGCTTTTGAAGAAAGTAGAGAACAATTGTTCAGAAATGCCACCGGTTGGGGTGTTGATTTTCAAAAAATGGAGAAAGAAGGCAAATTAAAAGTTGTTTGTCGTTATCCTGAAACTACTGGTTTAGAAAATCATTTAATCAACATGAAACAAACTATCAAAGAATTTAAACCTAATCGAGTAGCAGTAGATAGTCTTTCCGCTTTGGAAAGGGTTTCTAACCTTAAGGGTTTCCGAGAATTTATTATTGGTTTAACTTCCTTTATCAAACAACAGGAAATAGGCGGTTTATTTACTTCAACAACCCCTACTTTATTAGGAGGCTCATCTATTACAGAAGCACATATTTCTACTATTACCGACTCAATTATTTTACTGCGTTATGTAGAAATGTACGGCGAAATGCGTCGAGGTATAACTGTATTAAAAATGCGAGGCTCAATGCATGATAAAGATATTCGAGAATTTACGATTGATCACAATGGTATGCACATTGGACATCCTTTCCGTAATGTTACGGGTATCTTAGCTGGTACACCTATGTACACAACTCAAAATGAAGTTGAGCGCCTTAGTAATCTTTTTGATGAATAATTCATAATCTGAATCAACTATTTTACCTAATATTTATGGAGGAAAAAATGGCTTTAGATGTAATTTCTAGCCCTTTAGTTAACGGGCAAAAACCAGAATTTATCTTTGTTTTATTACATGGTTGGGGAGCAAATTATCATGATTTAACTGCTCTTACATCTATGTTAAATTTACCTTCTTGTTTATATTTATTTCCTAATGCACCCTACCCTCATTATCAAGTATCTGGTGGTAGATCATGGTATGCTTTAGAAAATGACAATGAAGGAATTGAGGCTAGTTTAGATCAACTTTATCAATGGTTGTTATCCTTAGAAGACACCACAGAAATTCCTCTTTCTAAAACTATTATTGGTGGTTTTTCTCAAGGTGGTGCGATGAGTTTAGATGTCGGTTTACAGTTACCTGTGGCTGGGGTGGTTAGTCTTAGTGGTTATTTACATTTTCAACCTACTGCTGAGAGAAATCCTTTTCCCCCTACTTTTATTTCTCATGGTATATTAGATACTGTTGTACCGATAAAAACTGCCCAAGAAACTAAACAAAAATTGGAAGCAGTGGGAGTTAATGTTGAATATCATGAGTTTAACATCGCCCATGAAATTATACCAGCTCAAATGCACTTATTGAGAGATTTTGTCCTTAAAATTCTTGGTTAAAAAGTATCAGGTTTCAGGTTTAAAATAATGAGTTTATAGATTATTCAATATTCTTCCCTGTTTCCTTTCTCTCTCCTAACTCCCCGTTTCCTTTCCATCTCCTAACTCCTAACTCCTAACTCCCCGTTTCCTTTCCATCTCCTAACTCCTAACTCTTATCTCCTAATCTATTATGGGTTTATTTATCACAGACAATGAATAACAATAAGGATAATAGCTTTGATTGGCAAAGAATCGAGAAAGCCTTAACCGTAGAAAAAGAATATGGTTATTCAAATTTGCAAGGGAAACAATATCGCTTTCATGAATTTCTGTGTATAACTTTTGCGAAAATTCCTCCTGTCAATAATTTGTTAATTGCTTTTCGTTGGCAAAAAATAGCACAACAATATACTATTTATCATCAGTTAAATATACAGCAAAGAGCTGATTTAATTAGCTATACCGAAGCATTAATAACCGAAGTTCAAGAATTACAAGCAAGTAACCTCAATTTTTATGACACCGAAGATAATTCTCCTAGTTATCCTCTAAAAACGGCAAATCTTACCCCTGTTATTCCTGCGACAACCCCGAAAAAAATCACCTTAGATCAACCTGTCACGGATTTAAGTACAATTAGTTATCGTCAAAAGGAGTTATTAGCTAAGTTAAGTATTTATACAGTTCGAGATTTACTTTTTTATTATCCCAGAGATCACATTGATTATGCTCGTCAAATTAATATTGCTGATTTGGAGGCAGGAGAAACCGTTACGGTTATCGGTAAAGTTAAAAAATGTGATTGTTTTAGCAGTCCAAAAAATAAAAAGTTGACTATACTCAACATTATTCTTCAAGATACCACTGGGGAATTAAAAATTAGTCGTTTTTTCGCTGGTAATTTTTCTAGTAATCGAGGTTGGCAGGAAAAATTGAAGCGGATGTATCCTGTGGAAGCGTTATTGGCTGCTTCTGGCTTGGTGAAGGAAAATAAATACGGCATTACCCTTGATAACCCTGAATTTGAGGTTTTAGACTCTCAAGGTGGTAATCTTAATTCCCTCAAAATTGGGCGTTTATTGCCTGTTTATCCTCTTACCGAAGGTATCCCCGCCGATGTTATTCGTAAAAGTGTTGTGGAAGCTATCCCCGCATTACAAGAAATTAATGACCCTTTACCTGTTATTCTTAAACAACAATATAATTTAATTGACTTACAAACTGCGATCGCCCAAATACATTATCCAGAAAGTCAAGATAAACTAAGCCAAGCTAGACGCAGACTAATTTTCGATGAATTTTTCTATCTTCAGTTAGGCTTTTTACATCGTAAACAACAAGAAAAAGAAAGCCGTAAAGCAGTAGTATTTACTCCTCAAGGAAAACTAATTGAGGAATTTAACCACATTTTACCTTTTAAATTAACCAATGCTCAACGAAGGGTTATCAACGAAATTGAAACAGATTTACAGTCAGATTCTCCCATGAATCGTTTAGTACAAGGAGATGTGGGATCTGGTAAAACAATTGTAGCGGTTTTTGCTATATTAGCTGCCTTACAATCAGGTTATCAAGCCGCTTTGATGGCGCCAACGGAAGTATTAGCAGAGCAACATTATCGCAAGATAGTGGAGTGGTTTAACCTCTTGTATTTGCCCGTAGAATTGCTTACAGGTTCAACCAAAATGGCTAAGCGGCGGGGGATTCATTCACAACTACAAAGCGGCGAATTACCCCTTTTAATCGGCACTCATGCTTTAATTCAAGATCCTGTAAACTTTTGTAATCTAGGGTTAGTTGTAATTGATGAGCAACATAGATTTGGGGTGCAACAACGAGGAAGATTATTAGCGAAAGGAAAAGCACCTCATGTATTGAGTATGACAGCAACACCAATTCCGCGCACTCTAGCTTTAACCCTTCACGGTGACTTAGATGTCAGTCAAATTGACGAATTACCCCCTGGCAGACAAGCAATTCAGACAACGGCATTAACGGGAAGACAACGACAAAACGCCTATGATTTAATTAAGCGAGAAGTAGCGCAAGGAAGACAGGCTTATGTGATTTTTCCCATGATTGAAGAATCAGAAAAGTTAGACGTAAAAGCCGCAGTGGCAGAATATGAAAAATTTAAAGAAAAAATCTTCCCTGATTTTAACATTGGCTTGTTACATGGGCGATTATCATCGGCGGAAAAAGAAGCGGCATTAAATGCTTTTCGGGATAATAAAACTCAGATAATTGTCTCGACGACGGTTATTGAGGTAGGGGTTGACGTACCTAACGCTACGGTTATGTTAATTGAAAATGCCGAACGTTTTGGCTTATCTCAATTACATCAGTTAAGGGGGAGGGTAGGACGTGGTAGTCATAAATCTTATTGTTTATTACTCAGTAGCAGTAAAACTGGTGATGCTATGGAGAGATTAAGTGTTTTAGAGCAATCACAAGACGGTTTCTTTATTTCCGAAATGGATTTGAGGTTGCGTGGACCGGGTGAAGTATTAGGTAGTCGTCAATCAGGTTTACCAGATTTTGCTTTAGCGAGTTTAGTGGAAGATCAAGAAGTGTTAGTATTAGCTAGGGAAGCGGCTGAAAAGATTTTATTACAACACAAATATTTAAAAGATACTCCTTCTTTAAAAGATGAGTTAGAAAGACGTTATCGGAAGTTAATCGGTAGTCAAATGTTAATGTAATAATAGTTAATTTTTTATAGATTATGACATTTATTTATAGTTAATTTAGCTTAATTTATTACCATTAAAATTATATATAAATAGGATTTTAAAAAAAAAGATGAAGGAATAACTTATGTTTATATAAAAAAAATATGGGGAATAAACTCGTTATTTTTGTTATTGATATTGTTCATTATAAATAATAATAAAATATAGTCTCTATTATCATCATCTTTAAATTTATTTATCAAATTATAATGCTTCCAACATAGGTAAATTATCTAATTTGACACCAATTTTACTCACATCAACGGCGTAACCTCCCACTATTAAATAAACAGTGTTTGCAATGCTTCCTACTAAACGAATAAGTTTACCTAAACGGTTACGAAATAAGCGCCCTTGGGGATAAGCAGGAATTACACCCCAACCTGTTTCTTCTGCTACTAAAATTATATAATTAGAAGTATTTTCTAAACTAAAAATTAATTTTTCTACTTGCATTTGCCAATTAAATTCATCCTCTTCTAAAAAGTTAGCTACCCATGTACCAAGAGAATCTATTAAGATACAATTATCCTCAGAAATTTGCTCAATTGCTAAAGGTAAATCGAAAGGAATTTCCCATGTTTGCCATTTTTTTGGCCTTCTTTGTTGATGTTGTTTTATTTTTAGCATCCATTCTTCATCATTATCAATTTTTTGAGCTGTTGCTATATAAATTACTGGTTTTTGACTATTATTTACTAAATATTCTCCCCATTCACTTTTCCCTGAATTTGCTGCACCTGTGACTAAAATTATGTTAGAATTTTCCATAAAATTTTGGATATTTTAGAGTTAGTAATTATTAAGTTTTTTTTGATGTTTAGTCCATAAAACCCCAAATAAAAATTATAATTTTATACTATATAAATCTCATCGGAGTTTTTATATTTTTTAAAATGTTAACTATTATTTCTATTTAATTATCTAATAAAATACTAACTTTACTGTTAAACTATTTCTATTAATTATTAAATTTTTTATACATTAATATTCTTATGAATAATGAAAACCCAATGACACCAGAATTAGAGCCTATTTTAGATAGTAAATCTTGGTTTGATTTAAGTCAATATAATTCTTCCTTTAATCGAGGTAAGCCTCAATGGTTTATTCTTTTATGGTGGTTAATTGAAGCAATTATTTTTCCCATTACTCCTCATAATCTTAATAGTTTTCGATGTGCTTTATTAAGACTTTTTGGTGCAAAAATTGGTAAAAATGTTGTTATCCGCCCCAGTGTTAAGATATATTTTCCTTGGAAAGTGGAAATTGGGGATTATAGTTGGATTGGTGATCAAGTTTATTTATATAGTTTAGACAAAATTAAAATTGGGTCTAATTCTATTATATCGCAAAAATGCTATTTTTGTACAGGTAGTCATGATGCAAATCATGTTAATTTTCCTCTGATTATTGCGCCTATCATTATTGGTAACGGAGTTTGGATTGCGGCGGATTGTTTTGTGGCTCAAGGTGTTAAGATTGGTGCTAATACGGTAATTGGTGGTAGAAGTAGCGTTTTTAAAAGTATTCCTGCCGAAACTATGGCATGGGGAAATCCTTGTCAACCCCGAAAATCTCGTAATTTTCATGATATGAAAAAAAATTAGTATTTTTAAACTACTATTTTTGTTTGATTGTGGCAAAATAGTAGATAGTTAAAAATCATGACCTTATATTATAGTTAAGTAAGAAGTTAAAATTATGAATAGTTGCGTTTTAATGGCAAAAATCGTTCGTAATCCTCAATTAAGATACACTCAAGATAGTCAATTGGCAGTTACTGAGATGATGGTGGAGTTTGAAAATCCTTCTCCTAATAATCCTCCTTTTACTCTTAAAGCCGTTGCTTGGGGTAATTTGGCTACGGAGATTGAGCAAAAATACTCTGAAGGTAATCAAGTTGTATTAACTGGGCGTTTAAAAATGGATTTAGTTGAAAGACAAGGATATAAAGAAAAAATTGCGGAAATGACGATTTCTCATATTTATCCTCTTGGTGGTAATAATAACAGTAATCCCCCTCACAATAAAGTTGTCAGTTTAAATGACTATAAATCTGATGATTTAGATGATGATGCTATTAATCCTAATAAACTAGATAATATTCCTTTCTAATAATAAATTATTTCAATATATTTTAGTTATTTGGACTATATATACTAACAATTAACAGTTAAGACTATTTTTGAGTTAATAATTTTATTCTATTGATTATTGTAACAAGAATTTCCTCTAACCATAGGATAATTTGATCTAGTTTTTCTAAGATAATTTCTAATAAATGTTTTTCGTATTTTATCTCGATAACGTTTACATCTATTTCTTTTTTTTCTTCTTCTTCTTGAATAATTATATTGTTTAAATTGCTTTTTGTTTCTACGATGGTGTTATTTTTTTTGTAATCAATTTCAACATCTAAAACTGCTAATTCTATATTTTCTTCACCCTGATTAATGGTAAGAGAATTATGATCATTAATGGAAGAATAGGGTAAGGCATTATAACCATATAAATCTTCCCATAATAACCAAGGATCTGCAACTTCTTCATTGATAACTATAATTTCTGTTTCTGAAAAACTACTGTTAGATGATAGATTTTTAGGCTTATTTTTATGATTGAAAAAGTAGTCAATAGCAGCCCAAATTAATATCTTAACTTGAAAAGGATCATCGGGATTATTGAGTTTATTTTGCAAATTATTTTTAGCAATATTTAGTTGAGTAAAACCTTGACTAATTATCTGCTCACTGGTATTTTTTACAAAAGGGATAATATTTTCTAAATTATCTTGAACTTGAATAATTATATTTTGAATAGCGTTATTATTAGTGATATTTTCCTCTGATAAACTTAGTTTATTGTTATCCTTAGAAGATAGTTTATCGTTAATATTAGAATTATTTTCGGTGAGACTAGCTTGATTATTCCCTTTCTTAAAAAAGTAGTTAATAGCTTCTTTAATTAACATAAAAATCCATAACTTTTCTTTGTCTTCTGGATTTAATGTTTGGGAATAATTAGTCATATTATTATCTTGATTTTTCCCATTAGTAATTTTACTTTGACTATCTAAATTATTTTCATCATTGTCTATAGGATTTCTTAAAAATGTTATCTTTTCTAACCTAGCGAAACAACTGTCAATGAATAGAATAATTTTATTTTTTGGGGATGTGGAAGGTAATTGATTATGTATGACTAAATCTGATTCTTGGAGATGATTAATATCTTGAGAAATGTTAATGTCAATTTTTGACTTTCCCGAAAGATTAAACCAGTGTAAAAATCGAGAAAAAAAGTTTGATGGTGAAGTTGGTGGTAAAAGTTGAATATCAGTGAGTTTATCGGTTATATTATGGATAATATTACTAACTTCTTCTTGTTTATTCAGAGGTATAACATCTATAAATTTATTATTATCTAAAATACAAATAATATGTTTATCGTTGATACGACTAGCAAAACCTTGAAAATTTTTAAGAGGAAAAGATGTTAATTGAGGATGAAGATTAATAGCCTCATTAACATTGATAATTACATCATCCCCTGAAAATAATTTTTTTTGTGAGGAAGAATCTTTTAAAGAAGAAGAGACAGAGGAAGAAGAAGCAGAAAAGGTATTATTAATTTTTTGTGTGTTTTCCCATAGCCAAAAGAAAGGAAAAATTAGAGTTTGTAAACCTGTTGTGGCTACATACCTTAATTCACGGAATTTAACATTAATTTGACTATTAAACTTGATATAATGTCTGTTGATAAAATTAAATAATCGACTTTGATAAGGTTTATTTGATGGTGAAGACATAGGAATTAATTAGGAAAAAGGGAATTAGTAATTAGACTTTTTTTAAAAGATTGTTTTCTGGCTTTTAGTAAAGGCTTCTACTTTTGATTCTTTAAGTATTAAAGCATTTAGGGATTATATATTTTAAAATTAGTAAAAATAACTAATCATCTTTTTTGCCTTTTACCTTTTATCAAGTAAACATACAATTAATTTTGCCTACTTACTTATCAGAGGAGTTTTATTCTTAATCCATTTAATCATTGTTTTGTTTATTAGTTATGAAAGAAAGATAGCTTATTTTGACTCAAGAATTAATCAAGAATAAATAAGTTAAGAGTTAATCAGAATTTGAGTTGATAAATACCATTACAACATTACACAAAAAAATATTAAATTCAATCCCCATGACAGAGATAAAAAATCTTACGGAAGAATTAACTAAAACTAAACTTGCTTATCAAGAATCCTTACAAAATAGTCAATTTAAAGCTGGTTTTCTTGGTAGAATCTCCCATGAAATTCGCTCACCTTTAAGTAGTTTAATGGGATTACATCAATTAATTATTAATGATTTGTGTGAAAGTAAGGAAGAAGAAAGGGAATTTATAGAAGAGGCTTATAAATACGCTAAAAAATTAATGAGGATTATTGATCAATTAACAGAAGTATCTAAAATAGAAGTAGGTAGGCTAAATTTAGAAATACAAAAAGTTAATTTATCAGAATTATTAGAAGACATCCAAGAAATAATGAGTTTACAGGCGGCGAATCGTAACCTGAAGTTAAAGTTAGAGAAGATAGAAGATAATGATAATATAATCGTAAATGTTGATAGAGAAAAATTAACCAATATTCTTTTTTTCTTGCTTGAGGTAGTTATTGATTATAGTGAAATAGGAGAAATAATCTTAAAAGTGGTTAGTAAAGAAGAGACTAATCAAGTGATAATCAAGATTAACTTTCCTTCTCAACATTTAACTATTAGTGAAAATATAGACTTAATTAAACCTCCGATGGAAGAGTTGAAACAGTTAAATAAGATGCCTCAATTTTCTAATGGCATGAAAATTATGTTAGGAGAAACTTTATTAGAAATGATGGGAGGTAAGTTAGTAATTAATTCTGATAAAGATAATAATAACGCTACACAATGGCAGATATTTCTTCCTGTTAATTGAAAAAAGCAATCATAGTTAAAGTTGATAATTTCTTATCTTAAACTGATTTTATGTTTAATTTTTGGAGATGTTTAATGGTTAGTTTAAAAATTTTTGTGGAAGAAGAATTAATTATCAATTATTAACTGTTGTGATTCTTTAAGAAAATCATTAGTAGTGGGATAACGGTTATATAAAACCATAGTAGTCGTGGGGTTTTCTGTAAAACCAATTTTTTGATAAAACTTTTGTTGGTGAGTCGTAGTTAAATAAATTCTTTCTACTCGATTAAGATGAGGATGAGTGATTAAAGTTTCTACTAATTTACTACCTAAACCATAACCTTGATAATCAGGGTGAATTACTACATCCCAGATTGTAGCACGATAAATTCCATCAGATGTTGCTCTGGCGCTACCGATTAACCGTTGATTATCCCAAATGGAAACTACAGGATTACTATTAATAATAGCAATTTTAACGTCTTCTAAAGTACGATTTTGCGCCCAAAAAGCAGTATTTTTATATAACTCTAATAATTGTACTAAATCTATTTTCGTTTTATCGCTACAAAATTGGATATGACTAAAATTCATCAGTTTTACTCCTATTAATCCCCTGAAAATATCAACATTTTAAGAATTTTTCTAGCTTTACCATCGGTTAACTTTGATTACTAGATAAATGATATATCAAGTTTAAATAATTATTAAGCATAAAATTTTACATCTTGAGATGAATTTTAAAAACTATTAATCTAAACTAGATAATCTCAAATTCATTAATAAAACTCTTTATTTCTTTTAACAGTATCAATGTTAACAATTAATAATCAATAATGAAATAATAATCGTTTTCTAATTGTTATGAAAAATTAATAATTATTTTTTTTACTTAAAATGTTATGACACTGCGGATAGATTCTCCTTTGTGCATCAAATCAAAAGCGGTGTTAATATCTTCTAAAGGCATAATATGGGTAATTAAATCATCAATATTAATTTTCCCTTCTTTATACCAATCAACAATTTTTGGTACATCAGTTCTTCCTTTTGCACCCCCAAAGGCGCTTCCTTTCCAAATTCTACCTGTAACTAACTGAAAAGGTTTTGTAGTTATTTCTTCTCCACCTCCAGCAACGCCTATAATAGTAGAAACTCCCCAACCTTTATGACAACATTCTAAGGCTTGACGCATAACTTTGGTGTTACCGATACATTCAAAACTATAATCTGCGCCTCCTTTGGTTAAGTCAACGAGATAAGCAACTAAATCTCCTTCTATTTCTTGAGGGTTAACAAAATGTGTCATCCCAAATTTTTCAGCGATGGCTTTTTTGCTAGGATTAATATCGACACCGATAATCATATTTGCGCCTACCATTCGACAGCCTTGAATGACATTTAAACCAATACCACCTAAGCCGAAAACTACTACATTGGCGCCAACTTCTACTTTTGCAGTATTAATTACCGCACCAATACCAGTGGTAACACCACAACCAATATAACAAACTTTTTCAAAAGGTACATCTTGGCGAATTTTGGCTAAGGCAATTTCTGGCACAACGGTATAATTAGCAAAGGTAGAAGTACCCATATAATGGTATAAAGGTTTACCATGGAGGGAAAAACGACTACTACCATCTGGCATTAAACCTTTACCTTGAGTAACTCGAATGGCTTGACAAAGGTTTGTTTTAAAACTAAGACAATATTCGCATTGTCGGCATTCTGGTATATATAAAGGTATCACATGATCGCCAACTTTAAGACTTTTAACGTCTTTACCTACTTCTACCACAATTCCTGCACCTTCATGACCTAAAATACTAGGAAATAAACCTTCTGGATCTTTTCCTGATAAAGTATAAGCATCAGTATGACAAACTCCTGTAGCTTTTATTTCTACTAACACTTCTCCTGCTTGAGGAGGTTGTAAGTCAACGACTTCGATAGTGAGAGGTTTTCCTGCTTCTAAGGCAACGGCGGCTTTAACTTTCATCGTCAATAATTTATTGTTTAGTTTATTTTAACTCCATGTGGTGTATAAGTCTCATCTCTAGTTTTCGAGAAAAAAGAATTAAATAATACTTTGATAAATTGATTTGCATCTAACCGACAACACAAAGGGAGTTTAATCAAAAATGTAAGTTAAATTTCTCGAATACTGACTGACTTACATAAAATATTTAAAGATAAAGCTAACAGAAGATAAATAATCTTTAATTTTCATCTACTTTTTTGACTTTTTTGCTACGAAAAATTCCTGTCATGATAATTCCAGTAGCTACCATAGCAATTAATCCTAAACCATTAAGAAGCACATAAAAAACTCTTAAGTCTTTTCCTAAAAATTCTCCTTGATGAATAAACATGATAAAGTCTCCTAATTCCTCAGAAGCGCCAAACCAACTTCTCGCCACTCGATAAAATACTCCTGTGAATGCGGTAAGAAACACGGGTAAAAATACTATCGGCGCAAATTTGCGATGTAATTTTCTTAAGGTTTTGGTATCCATAAATCTATCTCCAGTTAATCTTCTTGTTACTTAATTACGAATTGTAAAGAATAAAAGTTAAGATTTAGGGAAGATAAGAAATTGATCAGCACAATATAGATAATAAACAATGAATAGTGAATAGTGAATAATCAATAATCAATAATCAATAATCAATAATAGACATTAACTGTAATTGACTAAGTAGTAAAGCATTTAAAGATTGTACATTTTAAATTAAGAAGAATAACTAATAATTTTTGTTACTTTTTGTCTTTTGTCTTTTGTCTTTTGTCTTTTGTATAGATAAAGTCTAATGAATTATTTTCCTTTATTTTCTAATTTTTCGCCTCATCACAAAAACTAAGAGGCAAATAAATACAAAAAAGACTTCCTTTTCCTAATTCACTAGAAACGGTGATTTTACCACCATAATTAAGGGTAATTTTCTCGGCAATCGCTAACCCTAATCCGCTACCTTCTTGCCGATGATTTCTTCCTTCTTCTCCTCTCCAAAAACGTTGAAAAATGTGTTTTAATTCTGTTTCTTTAATACCAATACCAGTGTCTTTGATTTTTATCAAAACGTTGGGGTAATTTTTCTCCATGGTAACGATAACTTTTCCTCCTTCATCAGTATATTGAATGGCATTATTGAGAATATTGCTAAATAACCGTTGTAAATGACTGATATTTCCCTTGACAAAAACATGATTGATTAAATGAGATTCTAAGGTAATTTTTTTCTCTTCAGCTTTTATTTGAGCAAAATCTAGCAAATCTTCCCACATTTCATCAATAGGGATATTAATTAATTCTTTTTCTTGTTTTTTCTCATGATTATCCATTCTTGCTAGTAATAATAAGTCACTCACTAAAATTGTCATTTGTTGAGTTGCGCTGGTAATGGCTTTAATTTTATTTAAGTCTAAAGCGTCAATTTTTTCTGGATGAGATAAGATTACATCTGTCGATGTTGAAATTACGGTTAAAGGGGTGCGTAATTCGTGAGATGCGTCGGCGGTAAATTGTTTTAATTCTTCAAAACTAGCTTTGATGGGTTTTAAAGATTTTTGGGTAAGAAAAATTCCTCCAATGGTACTTAATGCTAAAGTAAAAATACCTGTAAAAATTAAACTCCATTGCAATAACTTTAAATTTTTTTCTAAGGTTAAAGTTGATTCTGTTACTTTAATATATCCGATTAATGTGTTAGGTTTATTATTACTATAAACAGGTAATATCAAGGAGAAAAGATGCTTTTCTTTATCGTAATTTTGAGTTTGTTTATTAGTAGGAAATGTTAGCCAATTATTAGATAGATTTCCTTCTTGAATTAATAGTTGATGTTTTTCATTAAACCACTGTATTGATTGATTTTTTTCTGCAAATAAATTTTTAGAAGTTACTTGATTCTTTGATTCTGCTTTATTAATTAAATCCGTTAATGTTAAAGATGAAACTGTTTCTTGATAATATTCTTTATGCTCATGTTTAACTAAGTCTAATATTTTACTAGCATTTTCAGCCCATCGAGTCATATGTTCTTCAAATTGTTTATATAAATGATGTGCTATAATTTGGTAAACCACTAATCCTGATAAGGAAAAAATTGTGATCATTACCGATAAATAAGAGAAGATTAGTTTCGCTTTTAAATCTTGAAATTTCCCTTTAGAAATTGGGATTAAGTCTATAACCCAAGCCATATATATTCTCTATTAAATTAGGGTTTCCTCCTACTGATTTTAACTTATTTCTTAAGGCTTTTATGTGTACTTTTACCGTTTCTTCTAATGGTATTTCTTCTAATGACCACAATCTTTCAACTATCATCGATTTGGTTAAAATGCGATCGCCATTACATAAAAAAAGCTCTAATAAATGATATTCTTTAGGAGTTAAATGTAGCAATTTATCTTGATATTTTACTTCACATTTACTAGGATCTAAACTAAGGTTTTCCCATGTTAAAATGGGGGGTAAATTAGCTTGATTTCTTCTTAATAATGCTCTAATTCTTGCTAATAACAATTTTAAGTCAAAAGGTTTCACAATGTAATCATCAGCTCCTGCATCTAAACCGATGACTTGATCTAAATTGGTGTCTTTAGCTGTTAACATTAAAATTAAAGATTGACAATGAATTTTTCTTAACTTTTGACAGATAGTAATACCGTCTATTTTAGGCAACATTAAATCTAAAATAATTAAATCATAAGTCATAGTTTGAGCTAATTCCCAACCTATTTTGCCATCAAAAGCTGTTTCCACTAAATAGTGATTATTTTTTAAAATTTCTGCTGTTGCTGAGGCAATTTCTTGATTATCTTCTACTATTAATATTTTCATTTTTTAAAAACTTAATACTTATCATCAATATAATTTTATATAGCATTTTTTTGTAAATATTCAAGGAATTTTATTAATTCGTAAAAGTGCATAAAACTCTCTTTTTATTTCTTCGATAAAAATACTAATTTCTCAAAAGTGACATATTTATGATGATTTTACATCATTTTTAACTATTAATTAGTAAACTAAATTTTTTCTAGTTTTGTATGGTTAGGATTAATAATTTTTTTCCCTACTTCAAATTGTACAACTATAGTATTTTTCTTTCCTAATCCGAGTAAATTAGTTACAATTCCCGTGCCAAAAAGAGGATGATACAGGCGATCGCCTTGTTGCCAATCATGGGATTGAGAGGGAGATAAAGATTCAGATTCTTCCTTGGCTTTTTTAGAAATAGATTGACGAGAGCGCAAATTACTGGTAATTAAATCTTGAGGTAATTCCTCCAAAAACTGAGAGGGGGGGGAATAATCAACATTTCCCCAAGAATATCTTTCTCTGGCATAGGTGATAAATAATTGCTCTTTTGCCCTTGTTATACCCACATAACACAGCCGTCTTTCTTCTTCTAAATCCATAGGATCTCGTAAACTACGATTATGTGGCAACAAACCTTGCTCAAAACCAACCAAGAAAACAATGGGAAACTCTAAACCTTTAGCCGAATGTAAAGTCATCAAAGAAACGGCTTTTTCTCCTTCTTGAAGATTATCTAAATCAGAGGCTAAAGCAGCGCTACTCAAGAAACCTTCTAAACTAGAATCTTCGTTATCTTCTTGAAATTGAAGCATAGCATTAACTAACTCATTGAGGTTTTCTGTCCTATTTTCTGCTTCATCTGTACCTTGTTCTTTTAAATCATCTAAATAACCAGAAGAATTGAGAATTTGATTGAGAATTTCTGAAGCTGGTTTTTCGATTATTTTATCTTGACAATCAGCAATCATTTGTGCAAATTGATTAACTTTTTTTGCCGCTTTTCCCGCAATAGTATTAACAGAAGTTTCATCATTAATAATTTCCCATAAAGGTATATTTAATTGTTGAGAAGCATTCAATAAATTATCAATAGTTGTCTTACCAATTCCTCGTCTAGGAGTATTAATAATTCGCAATAAACTAACAGTATCAGCAGGGTTAATTATTAAGCGCAAATAGGCTAAAGCGTCTTTAATTTCTTTACGCTCATAAAACTTTAAACCTCCTACAATATTATAGGGAATATTTTTATTAATTAACTCATCTTCAAAGGCACGAGATTGAGAGTTAATGCGATATAAAACGGCGAAATCACCCCAGTTTAATTCAGGATTTTCTTGCACTAATTGCATAATTTTTCGACAAACAAAACTAGCTTCTTCCCTTTCATTATCTGCCCGATAAGTATAGATAGTTTCACCTTGTCCACGAGTTGCTTTTAAGACTTTATCAATGCGTTGAGTATTCTTTTCAATGAGATGATTTGCTACTTGTAAAATGTTTTCTCTGGAGCGATAATTTTCTTCTAATTTTACCATAGTTTGAGTATTTTCATCGGGTAAATTATCTCCAAAATCCGCTTGAAAATTCAACAGAATTGTAAAATCTGCCATGCGGAAAGAGTAGATAGATTGATCTGCATCACCCACTACAAAAACCGATCTATTTTGCCAATTCCATTGTTTTTTATTCGTCTCATTATTAGTAGATAAAAGTCTAATTAATTCATATTGAATTTGATTTGTGTCCTGATATTCATCCACTAAAATATGTTTAAATTGTTGATGCCAATAACCTAAAACTGATTCATTTTGTTGAAAAATTCGCACGGGAATCAGTAATAAATCATCAAAATCTAAGGCATTATTTGCTGCTAATTGACTTTGATATTCTTCATAAATTTCTGCGATAACCCTACCTTTATAATCTGGATTTTCTTCGGCATATTGTTGTGGAGATAAGCCTAAATTTTTAATATTGCTAATGCTATAGCGCATTTTACGAGGTTCAAATTTTTTATCATCAAGATTGAGTTTTTTAGTAACAATTTGTTTAACTAAACTTTGAACATCAGACTCATCTAAAATAGTAAAATTTCTTTGCCAAACTCTTCCTTTTTCATCCTGATATTTATTTATATCAAAGCGCAAAATTTTAGCACATAAACTGTGAAAAGTACCAACCCAAAGAGGTTTAATTGTGTTGCGATAAACGTTAGATTTTATTTTTTTTTGCTCTAATTCAGATAATAAATCCCATCTTTGCCCGTGTTTTTCTGTAGCTATTTTTTGGGCGAAAATTAATTCAATTCTTTCTTTCATCTCCTTGGCTGCTTTATTAGTAAAAGTAACAGCTAAAATATTTTCAGGAGGGACATTATGGGTTAAAATTAAATTAGCAATACGATAGGTTAAAGCTCTAGTTTTTCCCGAACCTGCTCCTGCGACTACTAATAAAGGTCCGCAAAAATGTTCTACGGATTGACGTTGACACAGGTTAAGATGATTGAGAAAATCGAGATTAGAGTTCATTCGCTGAAGACATTTAAAAGGATTATTTTACCTATTTTACCACAGATACTTTTTATAAGTCTAATATTAAATAATTGTGATGATAATTTAAGGTTCTTAATTAATTATTTCTGCTTGTATTTAATAATAAATATTTAATTATTAATCAAAAAAAAGTTCAATTTATCAGTAAAAAATATTCTCAAAATCTTAAATATAATGTTAAATTTGTTTTTTTAAAACATAGCCGATGCCTCGAATAGTATATATTAAACGGGAACATTGATTAACTTCTAACTTTAAACGTAAAGCACGAATATAAACCTCGATAATGTTTGACTCACCGATAAAATCATAACTCCAGACATTTTCAATAATTTGGTTTCGGCTTAAAACTTGACGGGGATGATGTAAGAAATACTCTAAAAGATCAAATTCTTTAGTGGTTAATTCAATTAGTTGTTTTCCTCGATAAACTTCTCTGGTTAAAAGATTCAAGGTTAAATCTTCAAAGGTTAATACCTCTGAATATTCTGCATTGACACGGCGTAAACGGGCTTTAACTCTTGCTAAAAGTTCTTTCATATTGAAAGGTTTTATAACATAATCATCCGCTCCTGCATTTAAACCCGTGATTCGATCTGGTATTTCGTCTTTGGCGGTTAACATGATAATTGGTGTTTTCATACCTGTTTTTCTCAGTCGTAAACACACATCTAATCCAGAAATTCTTGGTAACATCCAGTCTAAGATAATCAAATCTGGTGAAGATTCTCTCGCTACTGCTAGGGCTTCCATACCATCCCATGAGACTGTAACTTTATAACCTTCTAAAGTCAATTCTAAAGATATTAATTCAGCAATTTTAGGATCATCTTCTACGATGAGAATATGATTTATCATGATGTCCTCCATATTGGTAAAGTAACGGTAAAAATACTACCTTCTTCGGGAGAAGAGCGAACTGTAATACTTCCTTCCATTGCCTCTGTTAGACTTTTGGCGATGGCAAGTCCTAAGCCAGTACCATTTTGAGAGCGATTTCTGGATTCATCTACTCGGTAAAATCGTTCAAAAATACGCTTTTGGTGAGTCAAAGTAATTCCCACGCCATAATCTTGTACATGAATAAGAGCTGAATCCGTTGTTTTGGCTAAAATAATATCTATGGGGTGGGGTGGGGAAGAATATTTAAGGGCATTATCCACTAAATTAATTAAAACCTGTTGTAAACGATCTTGATCTGCACAGGTAATAACATCTTCATCCGTTAAAGTCAAATTTATTTTTCGTTGAGTTACTTTTTGACTCATTTGAGCAACTTCTATGATTAGAGTATTTAACATAATAGGATGACATCGAAAATGTAAATGTCCACTATCTGCTCTGGCTAAGTCGAGTAAATCTTGCAACATACGAATGGTTTTTTCTGTTTCATTAGTTGCAGTTTCCAATGCCTGTATTTGATGAGTACTTAAATTATCACTTCTTCTCAAGACGCTTTGCAAATAACCTGCAATAATAGTCAGGGGGGTGCGTAGTTCATGAGAAACATTACCGACAAATTGTCGTTGTTGTTCCCAAGAGCCTGAAAGTCTCAATAACATTTCGTTAAAGGCTTGAGCTAATCCTAAAATCTCTTGTGGCGCTTGATTAAGTCCTAATTTTGACCCGCTTAAATCATCGGCCGATATAACCCTAGCAACTTCACTCATTTGCTTAAGAGGGCGCAAACTTTCCCCAATACGATAACAAATAACCATAATTAGAATCGTAATCGTACCAATACTAATCAACGATAATCGCCAAATACTTAAATTTAATTTTTGTTGGTCAGATGTAATATCTTGTGATAAGTATAGCTTTCCAATAAAATTTTGATTGATCATTAAAGGAGTTCCACATAAAACAATATCACGATTATTGAATTTGATCACTTGAGGTTTTTCTGGCACTTGAAAAAAAGATTCTACGGCTTGAAATTCAGGTAGAAAATGATTTGTAGAAGATTGTGCTAAAAGTTCCCCTTGAGAATTTTTAACCCAGACGATTAACTCGGGGGTTGCAACTTTATCAATAATTTTTTCTAATCCAGTTTCTAGGGAATTTTCTTGAGTATAAAACTGTAATTGTTCAGGAAAACTCCTAGCAATATATTCTAAGGTTTGTTTGTGCGCGGCAACTAAATTTTTTTCCATCTGCCACCCTGCCCAAAAAGCAACGCTACTTAATCCTAAAATCGATAAAGAGACTAACTCTAAAGTCAAGCGAAATTGAAGAGAAGAAAAAGAAACTTTGTGGAATTGAGAAAAACGGTGAAGTAAATTCATTCTATTTCTCCTCATTAATAAATTTTTTGTAACGATTTAAGTAATTGATCATCAAAAATTCTTGGCGATGTGTTTAATAGGATCAAACTCAAATCGTGCGTCAAAATTAGTTTCACCATATAAATTAAAGCTGATGGTTGGTTGATGACCCAGAGCCTTGATTTGATGGATAGTATCGGGCATTAAACAAAGAATATCTCCCGAAGTTAATAGTTGTTCTCCCACCGTTTCAATTTTAGTAGATAAGTCAGGAGTGCGTTGCCAAAAAGTGTTTTTTTCTAATCCACTTAATAAAGCCACTAATCCCCAACAACCATGATTATGAATGGGGGAAACTGTACCAGGGGCCCAAGCAACTAATTGTATTGTCAAGGGAAATGATGGCTCATCATATAACATTAGAACTTCCCAACCAGTTTCAGGATGAGGCTCAATCATAGAAAGTTGAAGCCAAAAACAGTCTTTTAATAATCGGCGCACTAATGGAATAATAGCTTGTAATCTTAAAAGATCATCATTTATAGAATCCAAAGTATCTTCTAAGTCTGTTAAAAATCGGTAAAGTCGATAAGGTTTAGTAGAAAACTCTTTTGCTGACATAACAACGTCATAAGCAAAACACTGTCCGTTATTATCTACTAACCAGTCTTTTTGTGTCATATTTCCAGAGATTAAATACTAATGTATTAATTATTTTATTTAATTGACTATCTAAATAAGCTAACTTTTAAAAGTGATTAATGGATGAAAATGAGAGTGAACTACTCACACTGAATCGAAGATTACAGTGTTAGCTTCTAACTTCACAGGCTCATGCCCCAAAACCGACTTACGTCCGCCTTTTGGT
>JAACUG010000060.1 GCA_009993045.1 Cyanobacteria bacterium CG_2015-22_32_23 | reverse complement strand
TCAAAAAACAGGGTAGTATTATACAGTTACAAACTCTAATTTCAAAAATCAAAACCATTAAAACCTTTGCCCATTGCCCTTTGCCCTACCCCTTCCTCAGACTTTTTCAGCAACCCCTAAATAAAGCACGAAAAAAGACAGGTTAAATAAATGAATAACCTGCCTCTATGGATTTTATAACTCTAAGAGAAAAAAATCACGGTGATGTTATTTAACAGATGCTTTTGCACCAGCTTCTTCTAACTGTTTCTTAATAGCTTCGGCTTCTTCTTTACCAACAGCTTCTTTAACAGCTTTAGGTGCAGCTTCTACTAATTCTTTGGTTTCTTTCAAGCCTAAACCAGTGATAGTACGAACGACTTTAAGAACGTCCATTTTTTTCTCACCGAAACTTTCTAAGATAACGTCGAACTCGGTTTGTTCTTCAACTTCTTCCACAGCAGCAGGTGCTGCCGCCATCATCATACCACCCACAGGAGCAGCCGCACTTACGCCGAATACGTCTTCGATTTGTTTAACTAATTCAGATGCTTCTAAGAGGGTTAAAGTTTTTAACTCTTCAACAATATTTAGTACTTTATCAGACATAATTAAGATGAATCTCCTTTGTAAAATTAATGAAATAAATTATCTCGCCGAATGTAATTAAGCGGCTTCTTTTTGAGATTTGACAGCATCGATAGCACGAGCCAGAGAAGTAGGTACTTCGTTGATGCCACGAGCGACTTTTGCTGTAATAGCGTTGATTGAACCAGCAATTTGAGCAATGAGTTGTTCTTTTGTAGGTAAATCAGCTAAGGCTTTAACTTGTGCTTCACTGAGGATTTGTCCTTCCATGACACCGCCTCGTAATTCACTTTTTTTCAGCTCTTTTTGGAATGCTTGATAAGCGCGTACAGCACTACCAATATTTTCCTCATCAGCTAAGACAAAAGCAGAAGTACCTTTTAAGAGAGGATTAATGGCTTCCCATTTTTCGTTACCCTCTACGGCTTTACTCATTAAGGTATTTTTTGTTACCTTACAAAGATTTCCACCTTCTCTTAAACGAGTACGCAAATTGGTTAGATCTGCAACAGTAAGACCTTCATAATTAACGACAAAGGCTAATTGAGCATTATCAAGTAACTGTTTAATTTCAGCTACTTCTTGTTTTTTACTCTCTAGGGATTTAGATATTGTTCTCACCTCCTTAGGTGTTGAATTTTGTGGTTTTCTAATTTGATTTTTCGTCAAACTAAAAGTATTTATCGACCAACGGACACTAAAAAACCCTAGCTATATTTATTCAGCTGGGTTCTGGGGTTGATGAATTAAGATAATTTTTAATAATAAAAAGCGTACTAAGAAAAGATAAACTCTGTTCTAAATTACTTTTAATCAGTATCTGCATCAACCTCGGCAGGAAACATTAAGCTAATTACTAGCTCCTGCTGTCTTCGGCTTTTTGCCAAATTTTAATATATATTTTGACCTAAGTTAATTAATATAACTTAAAATTTCTTTTTTTGCAAGAATTTAGTCATTATTTTAAGTTAAAATCTTTGCTTATTTTTTAACCTAGAAGAAAAAAAATCAACCCTAAGAGTAACGGTGCAAACATAACTTATAATTAGTGATGAGCAAAATCAAAAAGTAATGACTAATTGTTCATTGTTAATTATTAATTGTTAATTATTATTTATGCCTTTCCAAGCTAATCCGATAAAATTTGGTACTGATGGTTGGCGTGGAGTTATTGCCGCCGATTTCACTTTTGAGCGTGTCGCTAAATTAGCACCTCTAGCCGCTACAGTTTTACAAGAATCGAACCCTAATTCTAACCTCATTATAGTGGGTTATGATCGCCGTTTTATGGCAGAAGATTTTGCACAAATTACCGCAGAAGCTCTACAAGATGCTGGTTTTGATGTGTTATTATCAGACAACTTCGCTCCTACTCCTGCTTTTAGTTGGGCTGCATTTGCTCAGAAGGCTTTAGGTGCATTAGTCTTAACCGCTAGTCATAATCCTGCTAAATATCTCGGTTTAAAAATCAAAGGTGGTTTTGGTGGTTCAGTTTCGGAGGATGTTACATCTAAAATTGAATCCCGATTAGAAGAATATATCCCTAAAGCTGATAAAAAAGGTACTTTACAGTTATTTGATCCTTGGGAAAGTTATTGTAATCAACTGCGTTCTCAAGTAGATATTGAATTGATTAAAAATGCCATTACTTCAGGTAAGTTAAAGATTTTAGTGGATGTAATGCACGGTGCGGCTTCTACGGGTTTAAGTCGTTTATTAGGTTGTGATATTCCTGAAATTAATGCTCCAAGAGATCCTTTATTTGGTGGTGCTGCTCCTGAGCCTCTAGCCCGTTATATTCCTGAGTTATTTCGTCAGATCAAAGAAACGGCAAAAAGTTATCCTGATGCTCTTAGAATCGGTTTAGTGTTTGATGGAGACTGCGATCGCATTGCTAGTATTGACGGTAACGGAAATTTTTGTAGTACTCAAATTTTAATTCCCATTTTAATCGAACATTTAGCCACAAGAAGAAACCTAGAAGGAGAAATAGTAAAAACAGTAAGCGGTTCAGATTTAATTCCAAAGATAGCACAATTATTTAAGATTCCTTTATCAGAAACCGCCATCGGATATAAATATATTGCAGAAAGAATGTTGACTCATCAGGTGTTAGTAGGGGGAGAAGAATCAGGAGGAGTGGGTTATAGTAACCATATTCCTGAGCGTGATGCCTTATTATCAGCGTTATATGTGTTAGAAGCGGTGGTAAAATCTGGAAAAGATATTACAGAACTTTACGAAAATTTACGACAACAAGTTAATTTTACTTCTGATTATGATCGTATTGATTTAACTTTAGCAAATATCGAGCAAAAAAATCAATTACAAGAAAGATTAGCAAATACTCCTCTAACAGAAATTGCGGGGAAAAAAGTAGTTAATTGTCTAGCTATAGATGGTTATAAATATCGTATGGAGGATGATAGTTGGTTGTTAATTCGTTTCAGTGGTACAGAGCCGTTATTACGCTTGTATTCCGAAGCACCTACTTTAAAAATTGTTCAAGAAAATTTAACTTGGGCAAAAAAATGGGCGACAGAATAATTAATCATTAGTAGCCTTTAGTTTATTAAAGATTGTCATGTTTAAAATTTTCTGTTAAAATTACTTTTATTTATTAATAAATACCAATTTTAGTTATTAAAAATTATAGTTTTCAGGTAAAATTTATCTTCTGATTGAGTGTTTAATTCTGGGTTTATTTGAGTATTTCTATAGTTTCTAACGGAGTTCATTATCTCTATTAATATTAATGCTTGGGTGGTAATTTCTCTTGGAGTATTTTGATTTAAAATACTAGATAATGCAATACCACTTAAAATGCTACCCATAATAAAAATAAACAGGAGAATAATACTTTATTTTTGTCCGACTCTCAATTTATCATAAAATCTTAAGATGTTGTTATGAATAATATTCATTTTTATCATGATTATTAGTGTTTATTAATATTGAATATATGAAAAAATTAGTTGTTGCTACTGGTAATGAGAATAAGCTCAAAGAAATACTCGAATATTTACAAGAATTTAACCTAGAATTAGCTTTAAAACCTCCTGAATTAGATGTAGAAGAAACGGGCAAAACTTTTATGGAAAATGCCATTCTTAAAGCCTCACAAATTGCTAAAACTGTCAAACAATGGGCTATCGCTGATGATTCTGGTTTAATGGTAGATGCTTTAAATGGGCAACCCGGTATTTTTTCTTCTCGATATGGTACAACAGATCATGATCGCATTACTCGTTTATTACGAGAGTTAGACGGAGAAACCAACCGTAATGCTCAATTTGTTTGTGCAGTGGCGATCGCCAATCCTGATGGAGAAATAATGATTAAGACTGAAGGAATTTGTCGGGGAGAAATATTGACACAAGTCATAGGGGACAATGGTTTTGGCTATGATCCCATTTTTTTCGTACCAGAAATTCAGCAAACTTTTGCTCAAATGTCACCACTATTGAAAGGTAAAATAAGCCATCGAGGAAAAGCCTTTGCTAACTTAACACCGTTATTAAAATCTTTTGACTTTACCTGCTAAGAGAGTAATATTATAAATATAATGGAGTAAATAAACGAAAATGACAGAAAAAGAAGTAATTGGGGTAGATTTAGGCGGAACTGCCATAAAATTAGGCAGATTTCTCGAAAATGGTACTTGTTTAGAATCCGTTACTATTCCTACCCCGAACCCTGCTACCCCTGAAGCCGTAATCGATGCGATCGCCAATACAGTATTACAATTAAACTCAAATAAAAAAGCTGTGGCATTAGGTATAGGTACACCAGGCCCTGCCGATGTTCATGGTAGAATTGCCTTAGTAGCCATTAACTTATCAGGTTGGCATAATGTAGCATTAGCCGATGAATTAGAGAAAAAAACAGGATTAAAAACTGTCATCGCCAATGATGCTAATTGTGCAGGGTTAGGAGAAGCATGGTTAGGTGCAGGAAAAAACTATCAAAATTTGATTATGTTAACTTTAGGTACAGGGGTTGGAGGTGCGATAATACTTGATGGTAAACTATTTACAGGACGTTTAGGATCTGCTGCGGAATTAGGTTTAATCACCCTCAACCCTGAAGGACATCCGTGTAACAGTGGTAATCAAGGTTCATTAGAGCAATATGTATCAGCTACAGCAATTTATCGAGATACTAAAAAAACTCCTGCCGAATTAGGACAGTTAGCAGAAAATAATAACCATGAAGCCTTGACATTTTGGAAAAATTATGGTAAGCAATTAGCCTATGGATTAGCTAGTTTAATTTATATCCTGACACCCGAAGTTATTATTATTGGAGGAGGTGTCTGTGGGAGTAGTAAATTTTTTCTACCTTCAACGGAAGCGGAAATTAATCGTAGAGTGTTAGAAAGCTCTCGTATAGGATTAAAGTTAATGGTAGCAGAGTTAGGTAATCAAGCGGGAATGGTAGGTGCGGCTAAATTAGCTTGGCAACAGTGGGTAAATTAAGTTAAGTCTTCCTATTTCCGCCCCAAGGTTAGGAATCGCCCCTCTACGCCTAACTTTGGGAATCGCCCCCCTCCCGCCCAACTTTGGGGGAGTAAAATAAAAAAAGTCCCCAGAATTGGGGATTTAGGGGCTTATCTACGTCTCTCCTACCGCCCAACTTTGGGGAGTAAAATAAAAAAAGTCCTTCTTATTGAGAATTTAGAAACTTATTTCGTTAATTATTAATTTTTCCTTAACCTTAACCAAGCAATAAATTAGTTATGATCTTTTTAACAACAAAAATTTAACCTTTATTTATGGTTTCAAATTTTAAATTAATTTTTCCTTTAATAATTACACCCTTATTAATTTTAGGTGGATGTAATGGAGCGAATACTAATAATAATCAACCTTCTGGGATTCCCATAAAGTTTTTAGTGGGTAGTAGTTTTAAAGAATTTTGTCAACAAACTGCCACTAAATTTAATGCCACGAAGCCAAAATTAAGTAGTGGTAAAGCCTTTTATTTAACTTGTGAAGCTAAAGGTAGTGGTGATGTCATCAGTGAAGTTGTTACTCTTAGTCAACAATTATCAACGGGGGGAATTACTGCCGATGATGCCAGATTTCCATCTTTAATCGCCGTAGATGGTGAAATTTATCATAGTCAATTAATTTATCAAATTGATAAGATTTTTCCTAGTAAAAACTATATTCCAGCTATTACCGATTCTCCTTTATTAGTCTTTAGCCCGATGGTATTTATGACTACAAAAGAGTTAGCTCCGACTTTGGAAAAAGCAGGAGATATTTATACGGCGTTATCAAAATATGAAAACTATCAAAAATTAGATGCTAATGCGTCACCTTTACCTATTTATTTTGTGCAAACGTCTCCTATTCGCTCTAATTCTGGGTTACAGACTTTAGTCGCTCAATTTTCTTCCGTAGCTAATAAACCGCCTCAAGATTTAACTATTGATGATATTAAGAAATATCAAGAGCAAGTTAAAGCTATTCAGAGTAAAGTAACTCGTTATGGTATTTCTACCGCTTCTTTAGCTGATTCGATTGTAAAAAATGGCGTATTTTGGGCAAATGTTGGCTCTGTTTATGAATCTTCTGTTATTCATGCCAATAGTCAAGGTGATGCAAACCAAACAAAATATCAAGCAGTATATCCGAAAGCAACTTTTAGCTCAAATATTCGAGGAATTTTGCCTAACGCTTCTTGGGTATCTCCTGAAGAAAAAGAAGGCGCTGGGAAGGTGTTAGATTTTATGCTTACTCCTGAGTTGCAAACTTTTGCTAGTGAATTGGGATTACGCCCTGCTATTGCTGGTGTTTCTATTGAAAATAAATTTAACGCTCAATTTGGAGTAAATTCTAATCCACAATATGAATCTTATCGCCCTCCTAAACCTGAAGTTGTGGAAGCTATGCTTAAAAATTGGCAAAATTATGCCAAAAAACCTTCTCAAGTAGCTGTAGTTGTTGATGTTTCAGGTTCGATGGCAGGGCAAAAAATAACGGCAGTGCAAAATACTTTACTTAATTATATTAATAATTTAGGTGTAAAAGAGGAAATTATTTTAATTACTTTTAGTGATAGGATTAATGAGCCTGTGATTATAAAAGGTACTCCTGAAGGTAAAAATAAAGGTATTCAATATATCAGTAGTTTACAGGCAAAAGGCGGTACAAAATTATATGATAGTGCTTTATTTGCTCGTGATTGGTTACGCAAAAATTTGAAACCAAATGCTATTAATGCTGTGTTAATTCTCACCGATGGCGAAGATTCTGATAGTAAAATAACTATACAACAATTAGAGCAAGAATTAAAAAAAAGTGGTTTTAATAGTGATGAAAGAATTGCTTTTTTTACCGTAGGTTATGGTAAAGAAGGGGAATTTAATCCTCAAATTTTAGAACAAATTGCTAATATCAATAATGGTTATTATAAACAAGGTGATCCTAATACCATTGATAAATTAATGAATGATTTACAAGTAGAATTTTAACTAAAATTAGAAGTTTTAAAACATGAAAATAGTTAACCCTCTTAATTATCCTTTAGCCATTTTAATCGCTGGAATTTCTTTATTTTTAGGAGTAAAAATTGTTAAATTATCTAATTTTATTATATTACCTTCTAGTATAGTCATTGCTGTTATAGGATCAACTTTTTTAGCTCATAATAATCAACAAAATAATAGTAATATTGATTTAGATAATAAAGCCTTAGAAACTGAATTAAATCAAGCAAAAAAAGAAGCTCAATTATTAGTTAATAAAGCTGAAAATTTAAGGTTAGAAGCGAAAAAATTATTACATGATTCATGGCAAATGGACTTATTAACGGCGGTAGAATATTCTTGCGATCGCACGTTAGAATTACCTCAAAAAATAGAAGATTTAAGTCGTAAATTATCGGGAGGAGATTCTTTATTATCAGTGGAAGAATTGCAGGAAAAATTAGCAAATATTAAGAAGAGAAAAAAATCTGCTGATGGAGTGGCTTTAGAGAAATTACAGCAAATAGAATTGAGTTTAATTCGTAATATTACTTTAGCAAAAGAAGGTCAATCCGCACGAGAAGCCCAAGTATTTTCTTTGACAAATATTATCACTGAATCGGCGGGAATTTTACAACAATTGCAAAATAAATTACGCACAGCAGATTTAACTAATTCTCAGGAATTAAATGCTTTACAAGTCTTAAGTCAAGAGTTAGTTATCTTACAAGAAAATGCTTATTTATTGTAAAAATAATTAGTAACAATATAAAAATCATAAAATGTCAGTAGTAAAGGTTTTAGTCTTAATTGTGTAAAAAAAAATAACTCTAAAGAGTTTACTACAAACTTTATTAAATATTTCGATTAAAAAAAGTTATGGATAGGTTAACACAAAAATTTTTATCAATCTTGAAAATTCCTTCTTCATCGGAAGCAATTATCTCTAGTAATAATCAAGATAATTATTCTGTTAATAAAGCGATTTCTGTAGGGATTATTTTGGCTTCTTTAGGTATAACTTATTTACTGCCTATTTTTGGTTTAAAAAATACTGTTACTATTGTTAGTGGAAGTGAATTAAAAGAAGTATTAGAAGAGATAGAAAAAAAATTTGAGGAAAAAAATCCTAATATTAATTTAGATTTAAAGTTTCAAGGTTCACAGGATATTATTAATAATTATACTGAGGAAAAAAATGATTTTAAACCAACTATTTTACTCCCCGCTAATAGTGAATTAATTACGGAATTAGAAACACAATTAAAAGCCCAAGGAGAAACTGATATTTTTTATGATACCCCAAAAGCCATCGCTAAAACTATGTTAGTTGCTATTGCATGGGAAGAAAGAGGAAAGGTTTTATTTCCTGATAATAAATTCAATTGGCAAAAATTAGAAACAGCTTTACAAACAAAAAATTGGGATAAATTAGGAGGTAAAAAAGAATGGGGTAGTTTTGATTTTATCACAACAGATCCCACTCGTTCAAATAGTGGTCAATTAACCCTAAATTTATGGGCAAAAAGTCAACTTAATCAAAATAATTTGACATTAAATGATGTTAATAATCCTAAAATAAGCACACTTTTTCAACTTATTAAAAACTCTGTTTATCAACCTCCAAGATCTACCGATATTTTACTACAAGAGTTTATTGCTAGAGGGAAAAATGATGCTGATGTCGCTACAGTTTACGAAAGTATCGCTTTACATCGTTGGTTACAAGCAAAGGAAAATCAAAAACAAGGCTATCAAATTTATTATCCAAATCCTACCATTGAAACAACCATTATGGGAGCAATTGTGAAGAAAAATATTAGTAAATCAGAAGCAAAAGCAGGTAAAAAATTTATCGACTTTTTAACAGAAAATGAACAACAAATAATTTTCGCTAAATATGGTTTTCGTCCTATGATTAATTTAGACTTAAAATCTTTGCCAAATACTCCATGGAATCAAAATATTCAGGGTGTAGAAATTAACCCTTCTACTAAAATTAATTCTAGCCCAAATCCAGAGATAATGAATGAAATTCAAAAAATTTGGTATCGCTCATAATTATTGAATGCTTTATTATTGAGAAAATAATTGACAAATATGATCAAAATTTAGCGATACCAACGGCACACTTCGTGATCGCTTATAATAAAATTAAGATGTTAATTATGGTGATAAATTATGACAGCAACAACTAAAATTAATTTACAAGATTTATACGAAATTGATGATTAT
>JAACUG010000091.1 GCA_009993045.1 Cyanobacteria bacterium CG_2015-22_32_23 | reverse complement strand
AGTTTCCCACCTTCTCAGTGTTGAGGTACTAACACCTTTTAGTTTTGCGGCTTCAGAAATAGATAATTTACTCATTACTAGAGTATAGCTCAAAAAAATGAGCAAGTTTAAGAAGATTTAAGTAACTTTTTGTTAACTGTTAAAAACCCCCTTGAAAGGGGAGATTTAGAGAGGTTAGCTACCGCCAACACGAGCAACGTCTTGAGCGTTGGCTTCAAATGCCGCATTTAACGCTTCATCACCGCTTAAACCAGAATTAATTGCCTCTTTTAATGCTTCTAAAACTCGTTTATAATCTCTTGGCATTACCTTCACAAATTTACCGATATTTTCCTCCCAATTAGTGAGAATTTTTTGAGCTTTTTTACTATTAGTAAACTCGGAATGTTTAGTAATTAATTGTTTTAATTCGGCAATTTCTGAGGCATCGTCAAGGGTTTCTAAACCTACCATTTCAGTATTGCAATGGTTAGCAAAATCCCGCGTTTCATCGAAGATATAGGCAACACCGCCACTCATTCCTGCGGCAAAGTTACGCCCAGTTTTACCGATGATAACTACTTTACCACCTGTCATGTATTCACAACCATGATCGCCTACTCCTTCGACAATGGCGGTTACACCTGAGTTACGCACACAGAAACGCTCCCCAGCGATACCCGAAATATAGGCTTCGCCACTGGTTGCACCATACAAGGCTACGTTACCCACGATGATATTTTTATCAGCTTCAAAGGTGGCTTTTTTGTCAGGATAGACGATGATTTTACCTCCGCTTAAGCCTTTGCCGATATAGTCGTTAGCGTCTCCCTCTAGTTCGATAGTCACTCCTTTTGGTACAAATGCACCTAAACTTTGCCCTGCACTACCGACAAAATGCAAATGCACGGTATCTTCGGGTAAGCCTTCCCAGTGTTTCTTGGTAATCTCGTTACCTAAGATTGTGCCAACCACACGGTTAATATTTTTAATGGGTAAAGTGGCTTTGACTTTTTCGCCATTTTCAATGGCTGGTTTACACAAATCAAGTAAAGTCGTCATATCGAGGGACTGTTCTAAACCGTGATCTTGTTTGATGGTACAATGACGAGGCATACTAGGATCAACGTTAGGTTGATAAAGGATAGGAGAAATATCGATACCTTTAGCTTTCCAATGATCGATTGCACTTTTAGGTTCTAATACATCAGTACGTCCTACCATCTCATCAATAGTGCGGAAGCCTAACTCTGCCATAATTTCTCGCATTTCTTGGGCGATAAACTTCATGAAATTGACAGTATAAGCAGGATCACCTGTAAATTTAGCACGAAGATCAGGGTTTTGGGTAGCAACTCCCACAGGACAAGTGTTCATATGGCATACACGCATCATGATACAACCGAGAGTAATCAAGGGTGCAGTGGCAAAACCAAACTCTTCAGCACCAAGTAAGGCAGCAATTACCACATCTCGCCCTGTTTTCATTTGCCCGTCAGTTTCGACGACGATGCGACTGCGGAGGTTATTTAATAACAAGGTTTGGTGAGTTTCGGCTAATCCCAATTCCCAAGGTAGTCCTGCGTGTTTAATTGATGTGCGAGGAGAAGCCCCTGTGCCTCCGTCATAGCCTGAGATTAAAACAACATCGGCTTTAGCTTTAGCAACCCCAGATGCGATCGTACCTACTCCCACCTCACTAACAAGTTTCACGTTAATACGGGCTTTGCGGTTAGCATTTTTCAAGTCATGAATTAACTCCGCTAAGTCTTCGATGGAGTAAATATCATGGTGAGGAGGAGGGGAAATTAAACCAACGCCAGGGGTAGAGTAACGCACTTTGGCAATCCAAGGATAAACTTTTTTACCCGGTAATTGTCCACCTTCACCCGGTTTCGCACCTTGTGCCATTTTAATTTGAATCTCTTTAGCTTGGGAAAGGTATAAACTATTAACGCCAAAACGTCCACTAGCTACCTGTTTAATCGCACTATTTTTCGAGTCTCCCCTTTCGTTTGTCCAAGTATAGCGCTCTGGGTCTTCTCCTCCTTCCCCTGTGTTAGATTTACCGCCAATACGATTCATGGCAATAGCGAGAGACTCATGAGTTTCTTGGGAAATCGAACCGTAACTCATGGCGCCTGTTTTAAAGCGCTTCATGATGTTTGCAATAGGCTCAACTTCTTCAATAGGTATGGATTCCCGTTGTTTAAACTCCAATAAGTCACGAAGGCGGAAATAATGTTTACCATGATCATTAATCATCTGGGAATACTTCTTAAATAGTTGATAATCTCCCAGTTGCACTGCTTGTTGTAAGGTGTGGATAGTTTGAGGGTTAAATAAGTGAGATTCACCATCTTTACGCCATTGATATTCACCGCCCACATCAAGGGTATGCCCATTAACTTGTCTTTCAGGGAAAGCGTGGCTATGACGCATAATCGTTTCTTGGGCGATGACTTCTAAATCCACACCTTGTAAACGAGAAGCGGTACGAGTAAAGTATTTGTCAATGATACTCTGATTTAAACCGACAGCCTCGAAAATTTGCGCACCTCGATAACTTTGGATGGTAGAAATACCAATCTTGGCGGCGATTTTAATTACCCCTTTGGTAACGGATTTGATGTAATTATAGATGGCCGTCTCATAGTCAACCCCTGTTAACAAATTCTCCTCAATCATCTGATGCAAGGTTTCATAGGCGAGGTAAGGATTGATTGCACCGCAACCATAGCCTAATAACAAGGCAAAATGATGTACTTCTTTTGGCTCTGCTGACTCTAAAATTAAGCCTACAAGGGTGCGTGTGCCGTTACGAATGAGATGATGATGTAACCCTGCTACGGCGAGTAATGCGGGAATAGGTGCGTTATTAAAGTCCACTCCTCGATCGCTCAAAATTAGGTGGGTGCATCCCTCTTTGATTGCTTGATCAGCTTCGGCAAAAATTGCTTTTAGGGCATCTTCTAAGCCTTTTACCTCATCTTTGGGGTTAAACAGAATTGAGATAGTATGAGCTTTGAATTGGTGATTAGCCCCTAAATCCCCAACATTGGGGACTTTTTCTCCCCCAGAATTGGGGGTTAGGGGGGTGAGACTTTTCAGTTTTGCTAATTCTTCGTTAGTGAGAATGGGAGTTTTGAGGGCGATAAGATGACAGCTTTCGGGTTGAGGATTGAGTAAGTTTCCTTCTCTACCGATGGTAGTTTCGGCGGAGGTGATAATTGCTTCCCTGATGGAGTCGATGGGAGGGTTGGTAACTTGTGCAAAAAGTTGTTTAAAATAATCATACAATAATTTTGGGCGATCGCTCAACACAGCTAAAGGAGTATCAATACCCATTGCACCCACTGATTCAACTCCCGTTTGTGCCATCGGTAATAGTAACATCCGCAAGTCTTCAAAGGTATAACCAAAGGCTTGTTGCAAGGGCATTAGATCATTATACAGGCTAGAAGCCTGTTCTACAGAAGGGGTTGGGGGTGAGGGCAATTTATCTAAAGTGTATAAATGTTCATCTAACCATTGTTGATAAGGTTTTTGGGTGATGATAGGTTGCTTGACTTCTTCATCGGCAACGATGCGCCCAGCTTCCATATCCACTAAAAACATTTCTCCGGGTTGCAGTCTTCCTTTAGATTCTACCCTTTCTGGCTCAATGGGCAAGACTCCTGCTTCTGATGCCATGATAACTAATCCATCTTTGGTGACGATATAGCGTGATGGACGTAAACCGTTTCGATCAAGTGTAGCACCAATTTGCTTCCCGTCAGTAAAGGCGATGGAAGCAGGACCATCCCAAGGCTCAATTAAACAAGAATGATATTGATAAAAGGCTTTTTTCTGAGCACTCATGGATTCATGGCCACTCCAAGGCTCAGGAATCATCATCATGACGGCATGGGGTAACGAGCGCCCACTTAATACCAACATCTCTAAGGCGTTATCGAAGATGAGGGAATCACTACCTTCCATGTTGATGATAGGCTGAATTTTTGCCATGTCATCCCCGAATAAGTCAGATTGAAATAGGGCTTGACGCGCGTGCATCCAATTAGTATTACCTCGTAAAGTATTGATTTCGCCGTTATGGGTGATGTAGCGGTAAGGGTGCGCTCTTTCCCAACTGGGGAATGTATTTGTACTAAAACGAGAATGCACTAAAGACAGGGCAGTTTCCAACTCAGGGTTGCTCAAATCGAGGTAATATTTGCCTACTTGCTCAGGGCGTAACATTCCTTTATAGACAATAGTGCGACTAGAAATAGTGGCAGGATACCAATATTCATCAATTTTAGGAGCTTTGATGACGGAGTGCGATCGCTTTCTGATCACAAACAATTTACGCTCAAAGGTTAGATTATCGGTAATATCAGGATTTTTAGCGATGAAAACCTGTTGTACAAAAGGCTCACAAATCAAGGCACTTTTACCTAAATCAGAGTTATCCGTAGGCACGTCACGCCAACCTAAGACTTTTTGCCCTTCTTCCGTGACAACCTGCTCAAATAAACTTCTAGCTTTCAATCTAGCGGTTTCATCAGGAGAAGTAAAAATCATTCCTACGGCATAATTACCGACTTCGGGTAAAGTAATCCCCAAATTTTGAGCTTCCTTACTCATAAATTCGTGGGGTAACTGCATCAAAATTCCCGCACCATCGCCAGTGTTAGGCTCTGCACCACAACCGCCTCTATGATCTAAATTGATTAAAATAGTTAAGGCTTGTTGTACTATCTCATGGGATTTTTTCCCGTATTTATTCACCACGAAACCCACACCACAGGCATCGTGTTCATTTTGTGGATCATATAATCCTTGTTTTTCTGGTATTAAACTATAAGTCATGATTACTTCCTAAAAATGGTGTTTATGTCTGAAATATAAAGAAATGATTAAGTCTAGCTTGGTTTCTCTTTACTTGTTTATTTCACATTATAGGAAGATTTAAGGAATTAACTCGTTTTTTTGTCAGAAAGTTAATATAAGATTAAGTTTTTTAAAGTTTGAAGAGTTGAGGTTCGATAAGTTATCAATTAATAAATTCTTCTATTGTGATCATACTTGATTTTCAATCAAAAACAATTCAAAGATATATTCTACCTATTTTTTAGTTGTAATGAATGACACGCCTTAAAATGAGGGAATCTATAATTATCTTGACACTTTACAGTTAATCGTTAAGATAGGTAATCAATAAATAAATTTTTTAGTTGTTAATTGTTCATTGTTAATGGTAAAGATGGAATCTCTAATCGCTGGACGTTATCAAATTGTTAATACTTTAGCAGGGGGAGGCTTTGGGGAGACTTTTTTGGCTAGAGATACTCATATGCCTTCTCAACGGTTGATTGTGATTAAACGTCTAAAACCTGTTAATTCTAATCATCGAGTATCTTCGGAAGTGATTGAAGATTTATTCCGTAAAGAAGCTCAAGTATTAGAAGAAGTCGGACAACATTGTGCGCAAATTCCTACTTTATACGCCTATTTTGTTGATAATGAAAGATTTTATCTTGTGCAAGAATATATAGAGGGTAAAAGCCTTGCAGAATTGGGAATGATTAACAGTTCTCAATGTCAAGAAATCTTAGCATCTTTACTCAAAACTCTGCAATACATTCACAGTAAAAAAATTATTCACCGAGATATTAAACCTGAAAATATTGTTATTCGTAGTCGAGATGGTAAACCTGTTTTAATTGATTTTGGTGCAGTAAAAGAAACTATGGGCACTGTGGCTTTAGGATCTGGATCAATGGTAAGCTCTGTTATAGTTGGTACTAGAGGATTTATGCCTCCTGAGCAAAGTACTGGTAGAACTATTTATAGTAGTGACTTATTCGCTTTAGGTTTAACCATGATTTATAGTTTAACAGGAAAATACCCCATCGAGTTTCCTAGTAATTCTATAAATGGTCAATTAGAATGGGCTGATTTTGCTCCTAATTTAAGTCCATTATTGCAAACAGTGCTAGAAAAAGCTACTAAAATTGATTTGAGTCAACGATACAAAACTGCCGAACAGATGTATCAAGATTTATATTTAAGTGAAATTAACACTGTGGCTGTAATTCCTCAACGAAAAAATAATCCTGTTAGTCTCCCCCTGACTGGAATAGAATCTCCTACTGTGGCGGTTACTAGAGATCAACTTTACCCACAATCTGAATCATTTTCTCCTCCCAAACCAAGTTATACTCCCCAAAAGGTTTCTAAATCCCCTTATACTCCTCAACCTCAACCAGTATCAAAACCAAATCCAAGTTATACTTCGGGGAGAGTTTCTAAGTCTGTATATGAAGATAGCAATATTAAAGAAAATAATGGAATTAATTGGCTACCTTTAATTTTAAGTGCGGTAATCGCAGGAATTGCGGTATCAACAGGATTTATTATTACTCAGTATATCCAACAAACTCAGACAGAATTAGCTAATCTTGAACAACAAAAGCTCGAAACAGAAGCTAGACTAGCAGAGGAGCAAAAAAGACGAGAAGAAGATACAAATAAGCGTTTAGAAGCTGAAAGATTGCGACAACAGGCAGAAAATGAGCGAATTAAGGCAGAAGAATTGAGACGTGAGGCGGAAGAAAAAGCTAAAACTCTATCTCAATCTCAACCTGTTGTTAATAATCCTGATCCTAATAATACTCCCATTGAACCTGTTATAGAAGAAACTCCTCCTGTTGATGGTAATGAAGCAATAGCTAAAGTTCAAGAGTTGTATAATTTATTATCTCAGAAGCAATATGATCAGGCTATAAATTTTTATACTAATTCTCCTGATCTTAGTTTTTTCGATCAATTTAGTCAAGTTACCGTAGAAAATTTACAGATTGTTAGTCAAGATGAAAAATCCATCACTTTAACAGGTGAAAATACTTATACTTATCTTGATGGTACAACTCAAAAAGAACAAAGAGACTATACTATCGAAAGAATTGATGACTCTTTGAAAATCGCTAATTCTCAATTTTTAAAGATAATAGAAGAAAGAAAATAATTTAGAATTAGGTATCAGGTATCAGGTTTTAAATAATTAGTTTATAAACTATTCAATATTCTTTCTGTCTCCCCGTTTCCTTTTATCTCCTAACTCCTAACTCCTATCTCCTAACTCCTAACTCCTATCTCCTAACTCCTATCTCCTAACTCCTATCTCCTATCTCCTATCTCCTAACTCCTAACTCCTATCTCCTAACTCCTATCTCCTAACTCCTATCTCCTATCTCCTATCTCCTATCTCCTAATTATTATGACTGACTTACAATGGGTTTTAATTTGTGCAGGATTAGTATTTTTAATGCAACCCGGATTTATGTGTTTAGAATCAGGGTTAACCCGCTCCAAAAATAATATAAATGTAGCTGTAAAAAATTTAGCTGATTTTGGTATCTCGGTAATGTTATTTTGGATGTTTGGTTATGGCTTAATGTTTGGCTTAAGTAAAAGCGGATTAATCGGCACTACGGGCTTTTTTATTGATGTTGGTAATGACTCTCGTTTAGGTGCTTTTTTCTTATTTCAAGCAATGTTTTGTAGTACGTCAACCACTATCGTTTCTGGTGCGGTGGCGGAAAGGTTAAAATTTAGCTCTTATATTATCGCTTCTGCGCTCATTTCAGGCATTATTTACCCTATTTTTGGCCATTGGGCATGGAATGGTATGGATAACAATGAGAATGGCTTTATTGGTTGGTTAGGTAGCCTCGGTTTTGTGGATTTTGCTGGGTGTACGGTAGTACATAGCGTAGGTGCTTGGGTAGCGTTTGCCCTTTTACTTATTATAGGTCCTCGTCATGGTCGTTTTTCCGTGGATAAAATCAATGGCTCAAATTTGCCTTTATCGGTGTTAGGAGTTATGTTATTATGGATTGCTTGGTTTGGCTTTAACGGTGGTAGTATTTTTGTTTTTAATGACCAAGTGCCGAGAATTTTAGTTAATACTCTCATGGCTGGTGTTGGTGGGATGATTAGCGGTTGTTTTTTTGGGTGGCGAAAATATAAACTTCCTGAAGTGGAATTTTTAATGAATGGCACTATTACTGGTTTAGTCTCTATTACTGCTTCTTGTCATGTGGTTTCGACTCCTGAAGCGGTAATTATTGGGGCTATTGGTGCTTATTTGATGTTATTTGCAAAGGCACAATTAGAAAAACGTAAAATAGATGACGCTGTGGATGCTGTAGCAGTACATGGTATTGGTGGCACTTGGGGAATTTTAGCCGTAGCTTTATTTGGAAAGCCTGAGTTATTAGGCACGGGTTTAACGTCTTTTGAGCAGTTATTAGTGCAATTATTAGGAATTTTAGTCTGTTTTGTATGGACTTTTGGCATTGCTTGGTTATTACTCAATTTTACTAACCGTTTCTTTCCTTTACGGGTATCTATAGAAGATGAGAATATAGGACTAAATGTCTCTGAGCATAGAGCAAGAACGGAAGTATATGATTTACTTATAGCTATGGATGAGCAAGTAAAGACTCAAAATCTTAGTTTGCGTGTACCCGTTGAGCCTTTTACAGAAGTAGGACATATTGCTACTCGTTATAATCAAGTTATTGAATCTCTGGAAAAATCCACTTCTCAACTTCAAGCAGGAAATTTAGAATTAGCCATCGCTAAGGAAAAAGCTGAAATAGCTAATCAAGCTAAAAGTGTTTTTTTGGCGAATATGAGTCACGAATTGCGCACCCCCATGAATGCTATTCTTGGTTTTTCTCAAATTATGATGCGATCGCAAAGTTTACCTCCTGATCACTTAGAGAACACAACTATTATTAATCGTAGTGGCAACTATCTTTTAAATTTAATTAATAATATTCTCGATTTATCGAAGATAGAAGCAGGAAAAATGAGTTTAAATGAGAAAAATGTTGATTTTTATGTTTTATTAGAAGAAATTGAGGATTTATTGCAATTAAAAGCCGATGAAAAGAATTTACAACTAACTTTTGAAAGAGAGGAAAATGTACCGCAATATATCTCTACAGATGAAACTAAATTGCGTCAAGTATTAATTAATCTCATCAATAATGGCATCAAATTTACCGAAGAAGGAGGAGTAAATGTCTTTGTTTCTCTATCCCCTCGAGTGTCAGAAGCAGAAAAAACTTATATTCATTTTGCCGTAGAAGATACAGGCGCAGGAATTGCGGAGGAAGATTTAAGCAAAGTTTTTGAAGCCTTTACTCAGACAGAAGTCGGTAGAAACTCTCAAGAAGGCACAGGTTTAGGGTTGCCTATTAGTCGTAAATTTGTACAGTTGATGGGGGGTGATATTACCATCAAAAGTGAGGTAGGTAAAGGGAGTATTTTTAGTTTCGATATTGCTGGGAAAGTTGTAGAAGCTAGAGATATAGAAATTGAGCAACGTACAAATAAACGTCATGTAATTGCATTAAAATCTCAAAAACAACGTTATCGCATTCTTGTAGTTGATGATCGCCCAATTAATCGCTTATTAGTAATAAAATTATTGCAACCATTGGGATTTGAATTGAAAGAAGCCGCTAACGGTAAAGAAGCTATTGAAATTTGGGAAGAATGGAATCCTCATTTAATTTGGATGGATATGCGAATGCCTGTGATGGATGGTTATGAAGCAACTCAATATATTAAAGGTACAATAAAAGGCAATGCTACCGCTATTATTGCTTTAACTGCCAGTGTTTTGGAGGAGGAAAAAGCGGTTATTTTATCCGCAGGATGTGATGATTTTATCAGAAAACCTTTTCGAGAATCCGTTATCTTTGAGGCAATGGCTAAACATCTGGGAGTAGAATATATTTATGAAGAAGAAAGTCAAGGGGATACTGTTACTCATAATCAACCGTTGACAGTAGAGGAGTTAAAAATAATGCCATCATCATGGATAGATCAATTATATCAAGCATCGGTGGATCTTGATGATGATTTAATCTTAGAATTAATTGCACAAATTCCTGAGCAATATAATATTTTAATTGACAAGTTAACTAATTTAGTAGATAATTTCCAACTTAAGAAAATCCGAAAACTGATGGAGAATTAAGAATAAGTAATTAAAGCCATTAAATTAATATTTTGATTTTTATACATAAAAGTTAAATACTGACATTTTACAGCCTTAAATTAAAGTTATATAAATTTTTTGATAAATGGTCAATTATTCATTAATTATTAAAATATACAAATGAAAGAATTTAATCTTACTTCCGAAGAAAACTTAATAGAAAGTATTTTAATAGTAGATGATCAACCAGCAAATTTACGAGTTTTATCAAAAATGTTGGAAGGAAGAAATTATAAAGTAAAAAAAGCATCTGATGGAGAAAGTGCAATTATGGCAGCACAATCTCAACCTCCTGATTTAATTTTATTAGATATTTTAATGCCAAATATGGATGGTTATGAGGTATGCAAAATAATAAAATCTGATGATAAAACTAAAGATATTCCTGTGATTTTTATTAGTGCCTTAAGTGATGTTTTTGACAAAATAAAAGCCTTTGAAATAGGGGGTATTGATTATGTGACAAAACCATTTCAAGAAGAGGAAGTATTAGCAAGAATCACCAGTCAATTAACTATTCAAACTCAACGAAAATTATTAGCAAAAGAAAGAGAATTATTAGAAAAAGAGCATCAATTGTTGAGAAAAGAAATTCGTCAACGGAAAGAAGCTGAAGCAATTTTATATCAATCTAGGGCTTTAATTTCTAGTATTTTAAATGCTTCCCTGGATGGTATTGCTGCCTTAGAAGCCGTAAGAGACACAAAAACAGGTAAAATTATCGATTTCCGTTGTATTGTTGTTAATCCTGTTACCGCTCAAATATTTAATAGTCAACCAGAAGATTTAACAGGAAAGTTAATTTTTAAAAAATTTATAAATAAAATTAAACCTGAATTATTTACAGCATTTATTCAAGTAGTAGAAACAGGTAAATCTTTAGAGCAAGATATAAAATATAATCATAAAAATGAACAAAAATGGTTTCACTATATCGCCGTAAAATTAGGGGATGGTTTTTCTGTCACCGTTAGAGATATTACTGTGAGAAAAAAGCTAGAATTAAAGCTAAGTAAATTAGCTACTATTGATGGTTTAACAGGAGTTTATAATCGCCATTATTTTAATAATATTTTAACCCAAGAATGGGAACGTAATTGTCGAGAAAAACAATACTTATCTTTAATTTTATGTGATGTGGACTATTTTAAACCTTATAATGATTTTTATGGTCATCAAAAAGGAGATAGTTGTTTAATAGCAGTGGCAAAAACAATGAATAATGTAGTTAAGAGATCTTCCGATATTTTAGCACGTTATGGTGGTGAAGAATTTGCCGTTATTTTACCTAATACACCCAAAGAAGGTGCAATAAAAATTGCTGAAAATTTGAGAGAAGAAATAGAAAAATTAAACATACCTCACGCAAAATCAAATATCAGTGAATATGTAACTATTAGTTTAGGTGTTGCTAGTATCATTCCTGATTGTGAATCTTCCATTGAATCTTTAATTAGAATTGCGGATAATGCTTTATATTTTGCTAAAGAAAATGGTAGAAATCAAGTAAAATTCTATAATCATGAAGAATTAGAAATTAGGAATAAAAATGATTAAATTTCTATGGCTATTATAATGATTTTTAACTCAATTTCCACACAACTTTATCAACTGCAACAATTAGCTAATCAATTAGTCAATAATCAACTAAATCAAGTCACTATTTTGAGTGTTGGCATTATTTTTCTGATGGGATTAATCACCAGTTTAACCCCTTGTATGTTATCCATGCTTCCTCTTACTGTTGCTTATATCGGCGGTTATGACAATAAAGGTAAATTTTCTTCTTTCATTCAATCTACTTATTTCGCCCTCGGTTTAGCCACCACTTTGGCTATTCTCGGCATTTTTGCGGCATTATTAGGTAAAGTTTACGGGCAAATTGGTACAGGTTTACCTATTTTTGTAAGTGCCATCGCCATTATAATGGGATTAAATTTATTAGAAATAATACCTTTAAAATTACCTAATTGGGATACCTCAAATTGGATAAAAGATAACTTTCCAGATAGCTTAAAATCTTATTTATTAGGGTTAACATTTGGCTTAATTGCTTCTCCTTGTAGCACTCCAGTTTTAATAACATTACTAGCATATATTGCTAATAGTAAAAATTTAGTATTAGGTACAGTTTTTCTGGTTAGTTATGCAATTGGTTATGTTTTTCCTTTGATTTTAGCAGGTACATTTACGGGTACATTAAAAAGTTTTCTCAATTTAAGAATTATTACTCAGTGGATAAACCCTTTAAGTGGTGGAGTTTTATTAATTTTTGGTATTATTTCTTTAGCTTCTCGTTTTACTTTTAACTGAATTAACTAAGATAAGTATAACTGCGTAAATTTTCGTCATAATTTTTGATTAAAAGTTGTGATTTTTCTAAATCAATTTGATTCTCCTTTAATGCTTTTTCCGTTAAACAACGGAGTTTTTCTCGTAAATCTTCGGCGGAGTATTCTAAGTATTGTAAAACCTCCGTCACTGTATCTCCTTTGACAACATATTTAATAATATAATTATCTTCTTTACTTTCAATATGCACAACATTTATATCTCCAAATAAGTTATGTAAATTACCCATAATTTCTTGATAAGCGCCTACTAAAAACATTCCTAAATAATAAGGTTTAAAATCGGTATTTTCAGAGTTATTGATATTAATATTTTCTTGAGCTTCTAAAGTGTGTAATTCAAGATAATTTTTAACATCTAATAAATCAATAAACTTATCAATTTTACCATCACTATCACAAGTTAAATCAGCTAAAATAGCTTTCATTGTTGGCTTTTCATTCAATCTATGAATAGGTAAAACAGGAAATAATTGATCAATTGCCCAAGCATCAGGGGCTGATTGAAACACAGATAAATTCATATAATAAGTAGCAATCATTAAATCATTTAACTCGTTTAAATCATCGCTAACATAGGTTTGATTTTTAGTAATTTCATAAATTTTATGACAGCATCCCCAATATAATTTTTCAGCTTTTGCCCTCTCACTTAAATTAAGATAACCAAAGTTAAATAAACTAATAGCTTCTTCTTTAAATTGCACTGCATCATGATACATTTCTTGATAGTTTTCTGCATCAATACTATTATAAGTTTCCCACAAATTACGAATAATTAAGTGCTCTTTTTCAACACTTTTTTCAGGCACTTCCAAAGGCGGATTATTACTACTTACCACATTAAAAATTAACACAGATTGATGAGAAGCGATGGCTCTGCCACTTTCACTAACTAAAATAGGAGGTAGAATGGCATTCTCGTCACAAGCCTCTTGAATAGCCGCCACAATATCATTAGCATAGTTTTGCATATTATAGTTTTTTGAGGCATAAAAATTCGTTTTTGAGCCATCATAATCCACTGCTAAACCACCGCCAACATCTAAATATTTCATCCCTGCGCCCATTTTCGATAATTGCACATAAATTTGACTTGCTTCTCGGATGGCATCTTTTATCACGGCAATGGAAGAAATTTGCGAACCTATATGAAAATGTAACAATTGTAAACAATCTAATTTATGGTCATTTTTTAACTTATTAATTACTGTGACAATTTCGGGAATTGTTAAACCGAATTTAGCTTTTTCTCCTGTAGAATTACCCCAATGCCCTGAACCTTTCGATTGTAGTTTTGCCCTAACACCTAATTGAGGTTTTAATTGTAATTTTTTGCTCAATTTAAGTATAATAAATAACTCACTTATTTGCTCAATGACGATAATTAAATTATGTCCTAATTGTTGAGCTAAAAGAGCAGTTTCGAGATAATCTTCATCTTTATAACCATTACAAATTAATAAAGTTTCTCCTGTTTTATCAATATCTAAAGTTGCTAAAGCTATCATTAACTCTGGTTTTGAGCCAACTTCTAAACCAAATTTATAAGGTTTTCCATACTCAACAATTGCCTCTACTAACTGTCTATGTTGATTACATTTAACGGGAAAAACTCCTCTATAAACATTTTTATAATTATAACGAGAGATAGCTTCATTCATACATTCATGTAACCGTTTTAAACGATCATCTAACATATCAGAAAACCGAATTAATAAAGGTAAGTGAATATCTCTTTTTTTGAGACTTTCTACTAAGTTAAATAAATCTATTTTATAATCATTTCCACGAGGAGAAACCGTTATATTTCCTTCCTCATTAATAGCAAAATAAGGCTCACCCCATCCCTCTATTTGATATAGTTTATTACTATCATTAATTGTCCAAGAATCACTCATATTTTTTCAAAAAATTAAGAATTAAATAATGTATAAACAAAAAAAAATACCCTTTATTATTATAGTCATAAACTCCGAAAAAAAACTTATAATTTTAGGGAAATTATTAATAAAAGTCCCCATTATTGGGGATTTAGGGGCGTATTCCATTATTGGGGATTTAAAGGGGTATCTCCAATTTTGGGCGATTTAGGGGTGTATTCCAATTCAGAGGCATTATGTCTAATTTTCTTTATACTGTAGTGGAAACCATAGCTGCTGTTAATTCTTCAGGAGTTACAGTAAAAGGTAAACGGTGAATATCCGATGAAGGTTGACAGGTAAGTTCGGCACAGTGACGCAATTGAGCTAAAGTAATGTTATTTAAGCCTAAATCTTCTAAAGTGCAAGGTAAGCCAATCTGACGGTAAAATTTGATTAACTGTTGTCTGGCGGTGGTTGCTAGTTGATTATTAGTCACGATTTCTTCTAATCGCAATTGTACTAAAATACCATAAGCTACTTTTGCACCGTGTAACTGATGATGCACTTCAGGAAGATGAGTTAAAGCATTATGTACGGCATGGGCTGCAACTGTACGACAACTTGCTCCTCCTAAACCACCGCTAACTCCTGCTAATAATACGGTAGCGTCAACTACTTCTTTCCATTCTTCACTCAAGGGATTTTTTAAAGCAATTTCTGATTTTTGTAGTAAAATATCTCTTAATACTCTCGCTTGTTGCACGGCGGCAATGGTTAAAGTGGCAGTGGAATTACCGCTACTGATAGAGGCTTCATACCATTTTGCGATCGCATCACCAATTCCTGCTATTAATGTGTTAGGGGGAGCGGTGGCAATTAAGTTATAGTCAAGAATGAGTAAATTAGGGCAATTTTTGAGACTGACATCGTATTGAAAAGCACCAGATTCTGAATATATATTACTCAATGCCGTCCATGCGGCGCAAGTTGCTCCAGAAGTAGGGATAGTAATAACAGGTAAGTTGCAGTTATAGGCTAATAATTTTGCGGTATCTAAGGCTTTACCACCACCAACACCGATGATAACGTCAGCATGATGAGATTTTACGGCTTTTTCTAATTGTTTTAAGGAATTTTCTGAGCAATCTGGGCTATAACTTTGATAAGAGAGAGTTAAATTAAATTCTTCACCTATAGGATTAAGATAATTTTCCATTAGTTTTAAAGTTTTTTTACCGCCAACAATTAAAGGATTTTTACCAAAATGAGCGATAAATTTACCACTATTAATTAAACAATTTTCTCCTTTAATAATATTAGCAGGAGCAACTTGTAAACTAACAATTTCATTAATTTTTGTCGTAGCTTGAATTGGTTTTAATTTGTTCATTTTTTATAAGATTAACTAATAATAAAATTATCAAAAAGAAAATAACTATTAATTACCAAACTAATGTTTTTTCTCCTTAATTTTTAACTTCTAATTGATAAGAAAGAGGCTCACAAAATTGATGAATTCCTTGTTTAATTACATAAATTATAACGGGAGTAATTAGCAAAGGGGGGCAAATTTTTTTCTCTAATAAATAGTTAAAAGCGGTTTCAATATAATTATCTTGTAAATCAGAGCGTAAATTTTCCTCACAAATAGCTACTCGACAACGTTTTGCCCAACCTTCTAACCAATCTATTCTATCAGGAGTTTGCCCAATAGCCAAAGCAATAGAAGTTGCACCATCTTCTAAATCACCCTCGGCATCTTCAATTATATCTAATGCCATCATAGCAGATTCACATTCGGCTAATTGATCTCGATAATTACTAATTTCTTGACTGGTTAACTGCATAAATTTCTAATCAATCATAATTTCTCTGTTAAATAATATTAACCTATTCTATAAGTGATTATTCTTACTATTTCGTTTTTTCTTCTCGATTTTTAGTAAAGGAGTATTTAAGTTTTCATAAAGATTAAACAAAAATTCCATGCGGTTTAATTCATTGGTGAAAGGTTGCGATCTATAGCATAAATCTACTGCTTTGTCAAGATTATTATGAGCTTTTACTAAGTCTGGAGGCATGGTTAAAGGATCATATAAATCAGCTAAACTAGCTTCTTTTTTAACCCCCTTAACCCCCCTTGAAAGGGGAGAATCTTCCTCCCCACCTATGTAGGAGGGGTCGGGGGTGGTAGAATTAGAATTAACTCCACCTACCCTGCTTTGAAAGGTGGAAATAGTCATATATTTTGATCGAATATCGAGGATTTTTTGAGCTAAATTAGCCACTTTTCCCCGTTGTTTATCCGTCACATTTTCAGGAAAAGGATAGTTATTATAAACAATAGTATTTGAATAACGATAATCGCTTTTTAGTCTTCCACAAACATATTTAACCCATGTCATGTGCATTTCTGATGTCAATATACCAAATAAAAATAAATCACCATTAGGAATAATTAAGCAAGTATCACCAGCAATAAATTCTAAAGGAAAAATTCCGATAGGAATATATTTTCTATTTTCTGATGAAACTCTAGGTATTAATATATAATCTGTTTTAGGTTGTCTGATTTCTCCAAAAAGTGCAGGATAATTTGCTAATTTTTGAGTTGCTTCTCGCTTACTTTTTAATCTTAATTGTTGAACATTTTTAACTCTTTCATTAACATATTTTAATTGTTTTAATTCTTGAGGTTGAATATATAATAACCAAAGACAAAAACGTTTTTCATTATTAATAAATTCCTTAGCACTTAAAAAAGGTTTAATATATTTTTCTGCTTCAGGTTCGATTTTTAAAAATTCTTCTTTTTCAACTTCAGTAAAGAGAAAATTTCCGCCATCATTAGGCATACTTCCAAAATTAATTTCAGGTACATTAGAAATAATATTTTTTCTACTTAATATAACTAAATCATTGCCTTCTACTAAATAAGGATTGATATTTTTTACCTTAATTTCGGTGGCTTCGCCCTTGATATTTTCATAGGAAAAAAGGCGTTTATTATCGATATTTTCTAAGCCAAAACCAATAATAACACAATGAACTGCAGCGTTACCTTTTGCTTCATTACTCCAAGAAAAAGTACGATGGGCAAAGTGAATTTTAATGTTATATTTATTGTATAGTTCTTGCCATAAAATGCCTACTTGTTCGCCTTGAGAAATCGAATTAGTACTCACAAAAGCACAACGAGTTTTTACCTCTCTTAACTCCTCCTTAAAAGCTGATTTTACCTCTCTTAACTCCTCCTTAAAAGCTGATTTTACCTCCCCTAACCCCCCCTTAAAAGGTGGGGAATAATTAAGAGAATCTCCCCCATTTTTAAGGGGGGATAAAGGGGGGTTAAGATATTGAGCAGCTTTTAAATACCATGCACAAACATAATCTAAAACACCAGCATTTTTTACGCCATTAAAGACTAAATTCATGTCAGTTTTTTGCTGAATATTTTGTAATTGTTTACCCACGAAAGGGGGATTACCTAAGATATAATTAACCCTCCTAACCCCCCTTTCAAGGGGGGAATCTTCCTCCCCACCTATGTAGGAGGGGTCGGGGGTGGTAGAATTAACTTCTATATAGGTGGAATCGGAGGTAGTAGAATTAACTTTTATGGGGGAAGAAGTTTTTTCTCCTAACAGATGTTGTCTGATGTCTTCTAATACACCGTCTAAATTATCGAAAATTTCATTATTTGGGTAGCGAATTACTTTTATACCAACATTTGCTAAAAAATTATCTCTGATTTGATCATACTCAATAGCCTCTGAGGTATAATGGGTTTCACCATCTAACTCAATGGCAAGATTAGCACTAGGACAAAAAAAGTCTAAGATATACCTATCAATAGAGTGTTGTCTTCGGAATTTAAAACCATCTAATTGTTTACCTTGTAAGACTTTCCATAAAATTTTTTCCGCAGGAGTGGCATTATTGCGTAAATTACGTCGTAATTCTTTAACCTCTTTTAAGTTACTAATTGATTTATAAGCAGGTTTTACCTCCCTTAACCCCTCCTTAAAAGGTGATTTTACCTCCCCTAACCCCTCCTTAAAAGGTGATTTTACCGCCCCTAACCCCTCCTTAAAAGGTGATTTTACCGCCCCTAACCCCTCCTTAAAAGGTGGGGAATTATGGAGAGTTAGACTATTCCAATCAATTTGTAAAGCATTTCCGTGAATAATTTTAGCGGATTTTTTGAGAGGTAAACGGACAAAATATTGCCCAAATTCGTTACTAACTTTCAGATTCATTTGATGATCAATTAACCACATAGCAACCTCGGCAATTCTTACGGCAAATTCATCATATTCGATGCCAAAAAATTGATCTACATCTACTTTAATAATAGTGCTAATATCTAACTCTAATTGTCCTTGTTTATTTAACTCTTTTAAAACTAAAATTTCTAAATCTCGTAACTCTCGGTAAGTAATAATTAAAAAGTTACCACAACCACAAGCAGGATCAAGAAATGTTAATGAAGCGATTTTATGATGAAATTCTTTAAGTTTATTTTGGTTATTTTTTATCTTTTCAAACTCTGTATATAAATCATCTAAAAACAGAGGTTTAATGACTTTTTGAATATTTTTTTCTGAGGTGTAATGAGCTCCTAAATTACGTCTTTGATTCGGATTCATCACAGCTTGAAACATAGAGCCAAAAATAGCGGGGGAAATTTTACCCCAGTCTAAACTACAGGCTTTTAATAACATTTCTCGCATTTCACTATCAAAGGAAGCTGGTGGCAAAGATTCTTCAAATAACTTGCCATTTATATAGGGAAATTGAGCTAAATTTTCATCTAAATTTTTAAGTCTTTTATCTTCTGATTGATTTAAGATATGAAAAACAGAAGCGAGGTGCATGGCTAAATCGCTACCGTCTTGTTTTGTGTGTAAATCTAAATATTCTTGAAAAATTCCTTTATTAAAAATACCTGTATCATCAGCAAATAAACAGAATAATAAACGTACTAAATAAACTTCTAATTCATGACCACTATAACCGATTTCTTTTAGCCTGTCATGTAATTCTCCCATCAATTGGGCGGCTTTAATATTAACAGGATCACTATCTTTATATTCTTGTTTTTTATATCCTGCAATAAAGTCAAATAAATGGACATAATTAACAAATTCTTTTAGCTCAAATTCATGAGTTTGATCATTATCTAAATTATATAATTTAAACTTCTGAAAATCAGAAACTAAAATATATTTAGGCAATTCATACTCTTTTAATCCTGAAAAATAATCAATGGCTTGTTGATAGGCTTTATCTAAATTTTTTCCTTTAGATTTATGTTCAACTAAAATAACTCCTTTCCAAAGTAAATCAATAAAACCTTGTTTATTATCTAGCTTTTTAACAGATTTTTCAAAAGTAGCAACCCTTCTTCTTGACACTCCAAAAACATTGAAAAAATTATCCCAAAATGATTTTGCTTCGGCATTTTCTGAGGTTTCATTTTGCCATTCTATACTAAAGGCGATCGCCCTACTTTTTATTTCATTCCAACTTAAAGGTGTTTGCATAGATTCAGAGTCGAGGAGTAAATACATTTTAAACCAAAATTTATAAAATATTTTCCAACTTCTCCTCGGCGACAAAAAAGAATGGTGGGCAATGCCCACACTACAAATTAGATTATGGTATGATCTGGAATCAGAGCATTTTTGATGATAACAACAATACCACTACGAATTAAGAAACCTTCATCTTCTCGATTAGCTTCTTCAACCCTGTCTTTATTGGTGATAATCACATTTTGCCCAATACGAGCATTTTTATCGATAATCGCTCTTCTGATGGTAGAATTTGCTCCAATACCCACAGGAAGACTGCCTTGCTCTAATTTACTCTGTCTGACGCTATAAGACTCGTAAAAATCAGCACCCATCAATAAAGTATCTTCAATAGTACAATTAGATTCAATTCTGGTTCTTACCCCTAAAACACAGTGATTAATACGACATTCTTTGATAATACAACCTTCACCGATGATAGATTGAGTTACATTAGAATCTAACAACTTAGTTGGTGGTAAATAGCGAGAGCGAGTGTAAATAGGAGCATTTTCGTCATAAAAGCTAAAATCTGGTTGAGGTTGTTTAGTTAAAGCTAAATTTGCGTCATAAAAAGCCTCAATAGTACCAATATCTTCCCAATAACCTTTAAATAAATATGCTTGTATTTTATAATCTTTGGCGGCTGAAGGGATAATTTCTTTACCAAAATCCGTTTGACTGGGGTTATCTTTTAAGAGTTTTTCTAAGACTCCTTTTTTGAAAACATAAATACCCATAGAAGCAATATAAGGACTTTCTTTTGCTTTTTCAGGACTTAAACCTAAAATAGAGGTATCAACGGCCATTTTTTGTAACTCATCACCTTCGGGTTTTTCGCTGAAATCGATAATTCTTCCCGTATCATCTATTTTCATTAAACCAAAAGCAGAAGCTCTTTTTTCGTCAATAGGTACAACGGATAAAGTAATATCCGCACCAGTTTGGCGGTGATGCTCCACAAATTTAGTATAATCCATGCGATAGAGATGATCTCCAGAAAGGATGATATACTCATCAATATCCCATTCCTGAAATAACCATATATATTGACGTACGGCATCTGCTGTACCTTGAAACCACTCTGGATTTTCTTTGGTTTGCTGTGCTGCTAAAACTTCCACAAAACCATCGCTAAACCCTGAAAAATTATAAGCACGACTAACGTGACGATTTAGAGAAGCGGAGTTAAACTGAGTTAAAACATAAATTTTTAAAATTTCAGAATTAATACAGTTACTAATAGGTATATCAATTAAACGATATTTTCCTGCTAGTGGTACAGCAGGTTTTGCCCGTAATTTAGTTAAAGGGTATAATCTTGTACCCGCGCCACCGCCTAAAATAATTCCCAGTACTTTTTTCATAAATTTAATCTATTAAATTACTTTTATTAGCAAGTTTATTGGTTTATGGTCAATCAGACAATGGTAATAAATAATTAATAATGAATAATTAATAGTTAATAATTGATTGGGTAGTGATTAATTTTCAATTCCTAATTTTCTCTTAACGTAATGTGGACAGATTATCATAGTAAATTCCATCAAAATCTTAAAAATAGGCTTTTACTGCCTAAAAATACTAAAATATTGATAGCAGTATCAGGAGGACAAGATTCTCTCTCCCTTGCTAAGTTATCCTTAGATTTACAAGAAAAATGGAGTTGGAATTTGGCCATCGCTCATTTTGATCATAGTTGGGCGTTAGATGAAGGATTGGGGAGTCATGTAGAGAAAATAGCCAAAAATTGGGGCATAGAGTTTTATTTGGTAAAAGCTACCGAAAAAATCCTTGAAACGGAAGCAGATGCTCGAAAATACCGTTATGAAGGTTTAATGGATATTGCCACTAAATACCAATTTAATTATCTAATAACAGGACATACATTGAGTGATCGTGCAGAAACTTTCATCTATAACTTGATTAGAGGTGCAGGAATGGAAGGCTTAAGCGCACTTAATTGGACAAGAAAACTTACAGATAATCTTACCTTAGTTCGTCCCTTGCTCAATTTTACTCGTGGTGACACCCTTGCTTTTTGTCAAAAATTACAATTGCCTATATGGGAAGATAAATATAACGACAATAAAAAATTTGCCCGTAATCGTATTCGCCTTGATTTAATTCCTTACCTCAAAAAAGAATTTAATCCTCAGATAGAGCAACATCTAACTCAAACTGTGGAGATTTTAAGAGCTGATGTCGAATTTTTGACCCAAGAAGCCGAAAAATTGCTTAATTTAGCCATAAGTGAAGATAAAAATAGTTTAAAACGTTCAATATTAAAAGAAAAACCTCTCAGTTTACAAAGAAGGGTTATCAAGGCTTTTTTAGCCCAAAACTTAAAAACAATGCCCAATTTCGAGCAAATAGAGCAAATTGTGAGGTTAATTGATGCTCCGAACCGCTCTCGTACTTCTAGTTTAAATCAAGGTATGTTTGCCCAAGTAGAAGGAGATTTGATTAGGATAAACTGCCTCTAAATCTCCCAGAATTGGGATACGCCCCTAAATCCCCAAGTGTGGGGACTTCCAATTCGTCTTCTCCCCCAGAATTGGGGGTAGGGGGGCAACTTCTTCCCTAAAATTGGGATACGCCCCTAAATCCCCAAATATGGGGACTTTCAATTCGTCTTCTTCCCCAGAATTGGGGGTAGGGGGGCAACTTCTTCCCTAAAATTGGGATACGCTCCCTTTCCAAGTATGGGGACTTCAATTCGTTTTCTCCCCCAGAATTGGGATACGCTCCCTTTCCAAGTATGGGGACTTCAATTCGTCTTCCTCCCTAAAATTGGGATACGCTCCCTTTCCAAGTATGGGGACTTCAATTCGTTTTCTCCCCCAGAATTGGGGGTAGGGGGGCAACTTCTTCCCTAGAAATAGATAAATTAAATCTGAGACTCCTGACGGGCGATCGCAGCTTGTTCAGGATGAATACCTAAACGGGTAAGATTTAAACGTCCTTTTTGATCAAAACCACGAATTTTGACCACAATTTCATCACCGATAGTAACTTCATCTTCCACTTTACCAACACGATGTTCAGCTAATTGAGAAATATGAATCATACCCTCTTTACCGGGTAAAACTTCCACAAAAGCACCAATATCGATAATACGACTTACACGCCCTAAATAAACATCACCCTCGTTGAGTTTACGAGTCATAGTTTGAATGATGCGTTTAGCCTGTTGACCACGTTCTGCTTGTACTGCACAAATAGTTACAGTACCATCATCAGCAATATCGATTTTTGAACCTGTTTGTTCAGTAATACCTTTGATCGTTTTCCCTCCAGGTCCAATAACTAAACCAATCATATCAGGATCAATTTTCATAGTCATCAAACGAGGTGCGTAGGTGGACAATTCTTTACGAGGAGTATTGATAGTTTTCATCATTTCCCCTAAGATATGTAAACGTGCTTCTCTGGCTTGTTTTACCGCATCAGCGATGGTTTCCATTTTCAAGCCAGTAATTTTCATATCCATTTGTAAAGCAGTAATACCACTATCAGTACCAGCGACTTTAAAATCCATATCTCCTAAGAAGTCTTCAATACCTTGAATATCCGTTAAGATACGCACTTCTTCCCCTTCTTTGATTAATCCCATCGCTGCACCACTTACAGGCTTAGTAATAGGCACTCCAGCGTCCATTAAAGCTAAAGTTGAACCGCAAACCGAACCCATAGAAGTCGAGCCGTTAGAAGATAGTACTTCGGACACGACACGAATTACATAAGGGAAATCTTCTTGAGGGGGTAAAACAGGAGTAATAGCCCGTTCTGCTAAAGCACCATGACCGATTTCACGTCTTCCGGGGGGGCGTAAGGGTTTAGTTTCACCTACGGAATAAGGGGGGAAATTATAGTGATGGAGATAACGTTTTTCAAAATCAGGATGTAAATCATCGGCTAAATCTTGAGCGTCTCCTGACGTGCCTAAAGTAGCGATGGATAATACTTGAGTTAAACCTCGTTGGAATAAACCACTCCCATGAACTCTAGCAGGTAATAAACCAACCCGAGAAGAAATAGGGCGCACTTGATCTAATTTTCTTCCATCAACTCTGACACCATCATCGATAATTTGACGGCGCATCAGTTTTTTTGTCAACTGTTTAAATAAGTTACCCACAAGTTTGGAATTTTCCGAAACAGCGACTTTTATTTCATCGTCATCAGCTAAAGCCTTAATAGGTTCTACTACTAAAGTAGCTTGAATATTATCTAACGCTTCATCTCTGGTTTTTTTATCATAATCGAAATGACAAAGAATTTTTTTAATTTCTTCTCCAGCTTTTTCCTGGATGAAGTTAACTACGGCAGGATTATCTTCTTCTTTATTTTCAACTTTGATTTCAATACCTAATTCTTGAATAAGATCTTTTTGAGCTTGAATTAACTCTAAAATTGCTTCATAACCAAACTCAATGGCTTCGATTATATCTTGTTCAGGTAACTGATTCGCTCCTGCTTCCACCATTACAATACCGTCAGGAGTACCTGCTACTACTAAATCAAGATCTCCGTTTTCGATTTCTCGGAAAGTAGGATTAATAATAAATTCATCGTTAACTAATCCTACCCTTACCGCAGCCATAGGACCATAAAAAGGAATTTGAGCGATTAAAGTCGCTACGGATGCCCCCGTTACAGCTAACACATCGGGCGGTACTTCCTCATCCATCGATAACGTTGTTGCTACAATTTGTAATTCATCTCTTAACCAAGAAGGAAAAAGAGGACGCAGAGGGCGATCAATCAAGCGACTGGTAAGGGTTGCTCGTTCTGGAGGCCTTCCTTCACGGCGTAAAAATCCTCCCGGAATACGTCCTGCAGCGTACAATCTTTCTTCATAATCTACGGTTAAAGGTAAAAAGTCGATGCCTTCTCTACCTTTAGTACGAGTTGCTGTTACAAAAACTGCGGTTTCACCTGCTTGTATTAAAACCGAGCCTCCTGCTTGAGGTGCTAATAATCCTACTTGAATCTTTATATCTCTTCCTTCAAAAAAAGAAATTGACTTATTATATTCTTCCATTCAACTTTTTTCCTTATTCTTCACTTCTCTATACACGATACAATATTAACATTTTTCCGTAATTAACCATTACCAGTTAACAATTAGCAATGAAGTTAGGAGATAGGAGTTAGGAGATAGGAGATAGGAGATAGGAGATAGGAGATAGGAGATAGGAGATAGGAGTTAGGAGTTAGAAAGGAAGGGGGGAGTTAGAAAGGAAGGGGGGAGTTAGAAAGGAAGGGGGGAGTTAGAAAGGAAAGGGGAGTTGGGGAATTAAATTTAAAAGTTTTTTAACAAGTTTTTCGTTATTTCCGTTGGATTTTCAGCATTCATAATTTCTCTGACGACAGCGACTCTTTTTGCACCTGCTTTAATGACATCTCGAATATTATTACTATCAATACCACCGATGGCAAACCAAGGAATTGTGGCATTAGCTTCGGCATAACGTACATATTCTAAACCAGTAGCTTTTTTACCCACTTTTGTCGGGGTTTCATAAACAGGACCAACACCAATGTAATCTGCTCCATCACTAATCGCTTTTGCCATTTCTTGAGGGTTAGTAGTAGATTTTCCGATAATTTTACCACTACCTAACATTTGTCTTGCTAAACCTACGGGGCAGTCTGTTTGTCCTAAATGTACTCCATCGGCGTTAACCGCTAAAGCTATATCTATGCGATCATTAATGATAAAGATAGCACCATAATTATTACATAATTGTTTAATTTTATAGGCTTCTTTTAACTTGACTAAATCATCTTGATTTTTATGGCGATATTGTACTAACTTTAAACCACCTTTTAAGGCAGATTCAATCACCGTGAAAATATTATCAACTCCAGAAGTGACTAAATATAATGAACATTGATTTAATAATTTAAACCGATTTTGCCCTAATAGTTTACTTTCTAGGGTGTAAACCTGATAACGTAATTGTTTCATCCCCGCCGCAAATTCCCCGTCATATAATTTAGCGTATTCTTCTAAAACCCTTAAAGCCTCTTGAATTCTACAAATATTTGCTTGTAATAAATCCTCTAAACTTTCTCTTTGGGTTTCTTTGGGGTGAGTTAAATTTGTACCTACGTCGTTGGGTGTGTCTCTTGCGGTTCGTAATTCTAATGTGTGCCAACTTGCCAACTCTTGACGCATTTCTTTACAACTAGCTGCCGTTTCTTGATCATTTAAGCCAAAACGACACCATTCTTCTACAATTCTTAATCCTTCTCTGGCACGATCTAAGTTAGCATCTAATATACGATATATAGCAGTTTGTTGGTTAATCATGAACAAATAAAAAAAATCTTGGCAGTTGCGTAATAGATTATAACAATTGATCATTCTTTTCTAAATTTAATCCTAATTTAACCTCTTTAACTATTTCTCCTAACTCCTTTTAAAAATATTCCCCTGAAATGTTTAAATAGAGATAAACAGGGAATTTTAAGGAATAAAATTATGTCAAAATCTTTATTGGCAGATGCTAATGTGAGATTAGAAGAGGCTTTGAAATATGTGTCTATTTCTGAAGATGCTTTTTCTCGGTTAAAATATCCGAAAGCTAGTCTTAGTGTTTCTATTCCCATACGCATGGATGACGGTTCTTTGAAAATTTTTCAGGGTTACAGAGTACGATATGATGACACCAGAGGGCCAGGTAAAGGTGGAGTTCGTTATCATCCTTCTGTATCCATTGATGAGGTGCAATCTTTAGCCTTTTGGATGACTTTTAAATGTGCTTTATTGAATCTTCCTTTTGGTGGCGCTAAAGGCGGTATTACCGTTAACCCTAAAGAATTATCTAAAACAGAATTAGAAAGATTAAGTAGAGGTTATATTGAAGCGATCGCCGATTTTATTGGTCCTGATGTGGACATTTTAGCACCTGATGTTTACACTAATGAAATGATTATGGGTTGGATGATGGATCAATATAGTATCATTCGTCGTCGTTTTTCCCCAGGGGTAGTAACAGGAAAACCTTTAACCATGGGGGGGAGTCAAGGTAGAGATACCGCAACCGCTACGGGGGCTTTTCATGTTATCAACGTAATGCTCAAGAAATTTAATCTAGTTAAAGAAACAACTACGGTAGCAGTACAAGGTTTTGGAAATGCTGGGGCACAAATGGCGGAGTTACTCTTTAAAGCTGGTTATAAAGTGGTTGCGGTGAGTGACTCTCAAGGCGGTATTTATGCCCCTCAAGGTTTAGATATACCTAGTATTCGTCAATATAAAAAAAGTCATCGTACCGTTACGGGAGTTTATTGTCAAGATAGCGTTTGCAATATAGTTGATCATGAAGTAATTACAAATGAACAACTTTTAACTCTTGATGTGGATGTCTTAATTCCTGCAGCCTTAGAAAAACAAATCACCGAAAAAAATGCTTCTGAAATTCAAGCAAAGTTTATCTTTGAAGTAGCAAATGGCCCTATTACTTCTTCTGCTGATCATATTTTAAATGGTAAAGGTATTCATGTTTTTCCTGATATTCTTGTTAATGCAGGAGGGGTAACGGTAAGTTATTTAGAATGGGTACAAAATCGTAACGGTTTATACTGGAGTTTAACAGAAGTTCACGAAAAGTTAAAGGTAAGAATGATTGAGGAAACAGAAGCCGTTTGGAGTATTTCTCAAAAATTTGAGGTTAATATGCGTACTTCTGCTTATATTCACGCTCTGAATCGTTTAAATGAGGCAATGTCAGCTAAAGGCACAAGAGATTACTATCAAAATCATTGACAACTGACTTCTTTATACATTTTCAGATATTCAACGGCGGATTTATCCCAACTAAAATCTTGATTCATGCCACGAATTTGCAGTTTTTGCCATTCCTTTTTAAAACGGAAACCTTCATAGGCTCGAATCATACAGGTATAGAGATCTAATGGTTCATAACGGTCAAAACTATAGCCTGTACCAGATTCCGCCGTAGGATCAAAGAAAGATACCGTATCGACTAACCCCCCAGTTTTACGCACAATGGGAATTGCACCATAGCGCATGGCTAGTAGTTGACTGATACCACAAGGCTCAAATCGAGAAGGCATCAAAAAGGCATCTACACCGCTATAAACTCGCCGTGAAATTGCTTCATTATGTAATAATTGTACTGAAATTCGCCCCCGATGACGAGAAGAAAGTTCCCATAACTGTGTTTCATAAAAGCGATCGCCAGTACCAAGAATGATTAATTGGGCATCGGTGTAAGCTAAAAATCGATCAACGGTTTGTAATACTAAATCTATACCTTTTTGCTCAACTAAACGTGTAACCATGCCCACAAGAAAAGCATTACGATTAACTTCTAAACCTGATTCTTCCTGTAGTTTAATTTTATTTAATCGCCGTTTATCAATGGTTTCTACGGTGAAATTTTGATGAATTAATTTATCGGTGGCTGGATTATATTTTTCCGTGTCGATACCATTAACAATACCTCTTAATTTGCCACTAATCCAAGATAATAAACCATGGAGATTTTCCCCATATTCAGGAGTTTTTATTTGTGCTGCGTAGGTAGGAGAAACGGTGTTAACGATATTAGCAAACTGTAATGCTGCGGACATTGTGTTATCTCCAACCATATACCAAGGACACCATGTCATGGTTTCTAATATTTCTCGACTAGGTCCTTGATAAGCTAAATTATGAATAGTAAAGATAGTACTAATATCAGGAGATTGGTGCATCCACACAGGAATCATTCCCGTATGCCAATCATGACAGTGAATAATATCTGGTTTCCAATAATTCCATGCAAATTCCGCCGCACCATTAGAGAAAAAAGTAAAACGCCAATATTCATCATCGCCACCATAAACATTGCGCCCACCAAAACAAGGATGACCAAAAAGATATAATGGTACATCAGTATCAGGTAAAACCGTTTCATATACCGCAAATTTTTGAAACATGGCATCACCCCACCAAATTGGTTCACTAGGAACATCTAATTTATCGGGTAAAAAGCCATAATAAGGCATGAAAATCCGCACATCATGACCTAATTTCCGTAAAATTTGAGGTAACGCAGCTACAACATCTCCCATTCCCCCAACTTTAGCTACTGGTGCGGCTTCTGCAGCTACAAATAAAATTTGCATAGTAATCTAGTTTAATTGTGATTTCTAAAGATTAGTAGTACAATGCAGAAAAAATTAAGAATGAAAAACCTTCAATTTTTAGCACTTATGAAAGAGACTTTTAATCTTCCCTTTCATTGACTCACTTTACCACCCTTAGTGATTTTGACATAATCTTTGTACTTATGCAAAAAAAAATTTCTTCTACTATGAGGAAAAAAGAAAAAGAGAAAATATTTGATTATTAATTGTTAATTGCCGATGATGATTAATTATTCTAGTCCGATTTCGCTACTACGTTTATATTGACGGTAAGCGGCAAAAAATAAACCCATAAGGGTGACGGGAATTAAACCTAAAACTATACCAAGTAACAAAGGTTCGATCATTAATTTTCTCCAGTATTATAAATTTACTTTAAAATTTTCTCATGTTCTATGGTATCAAAAAAAGATCAACGAGAATAAATAGTTAAGGAAAAATGCCTAGATTAAATTATGGATTTTCCTTGAAAAGTTGTCTTAATGAGAAAAAATGTTGCAAAATGTTAATTAAGTAAACTAAAAGTTAACAATGAGTCAGTGAATAACCAGTTATTAGGAAAAGATCTAAATTATATCCACACAAAAAAGATTGCGATGAGTCTTCTAACAGTGATTATTATCTTGGTCTTGATCATAATAGCATGGTGGTTGATACCTACAAAAGATCCTTATGTACAAGAAGTGTTATCTTTTCAAGGTAATATCGAGCGAGGAAATGCTATTTTTCAAGTTAATTGTGCTGGTTGTCATGGTATTAATGGAAATGGTAATGTAGGACCTAGTCTTGTAGATGTATCAAAACATAAATCTGATGGGCAAATTATCCATCAAGTTACTGGAGGTAAAACTCCACCGATGCCTAAATTTCAGCCTTCAAGCGAAGATATGGCGGATTTACTGATTTATTTACGTCAACTTTCTTAATTTGTAATTTTAAAGAAATTAAAGCTCTTCTGATTTTTACAGCGAATATTCTACTTGTTAATATATAATTTTCTGAGTAATTAATCCTTGATGTTTCCCTATGGGTGTAATTAAAAGTAACCTTAATATGATGAATTTGAATAGTTGTCTCAATTTTAATTCTTTACCGTTATTATTCTCTAAATTTTGGTTAACTTTACCCTTACTATTGGGGATGTCATTTTTGCCTGAGATTCCTGTTTTAGCAGTAGATTTAAAAGTAGGTATTGTGCAAAGATTTGGAGATGATTTGGAAGATGAAATTACCCTCAAAAGCAGTGAAGGAAATTCTTTAATCGTCAAATTTACTGATAACATCACTAAAAAAGAAAAATCTTTGACTATGGATGAGTTAAAGTTAACTGTTATTTCTAAATCCTTACCTCATAAATTAATTGAAGAAAGGTTAATTTTAGGGGATTATGGCACTTTTGAAACCGCAGAAGATGCAGCTAAAAATTGGCAATCTTTAGGTATTGAGGTGGAAATTACTCAACCCGGGCGTTGGCAAGTGTGGGCGAAACGTAGTACTTATTCAACTCCATTATTAAAAAGGCTTTTACTTAATAGTCTTCAGGAAAAAGGTTATCAAGATATTTATATCGAAACGGCTATTTTATTAGAAAAACCAGAAGTTTCTTTTAAGGTAGGGGATAAAAACTATCAAGTTAATTACTTGGATATTAAAAGTAGTCGAGGCATTGTCGAATTAAAAGATGGTGTTAAAGGTAGTTGGCGTAAATATGACGGTGTTTTTACTCTTCAGCCTAATTCCTACGGTGATTATACTTTTGTTAATAAAGTTGATATTGAAACTTATTTACGAGGTGTTGTACCTCATGAAATTGGTGCAAATGTTCCTTCTGCTGCTGCCGAAGCACAAACTATCATCGCTCGAACTTATGCCCTTCGTAATACTCGCAGATTTCAAGCTGATAATTATGAAATGTGTGCCACCACTCATTGTCAAGTTTACTATGGTTTAACTGGCACTTCTACTATTTCTGATCAAGCCATCGCCAAAACTAAAGGTTTAGTGTTAACCTATAACAATGAGTTAGTGGACGCTTTATATTCTTCTACCACTGGGGGAGTTACATCCTATTTTGAAGATGTCTGGAATGGGGAAAGTCGCCCTTATCTTAAATCTGTCATTGATTCACCTCAACAATTATGGAATTTAGAGGATAAAACTCTCGAATCCGAAGCTAATTTTCGTAATTTTATTGCGTTACAAAAAGGTTTTAATGAAACAGGTAGAAGTCTATTTCGTTGGAATAAAAAAAGCACTTTAGCTGATTTAACCAAAGATTTACAAAAATATTTAACTAAAATTAAACATCCCCTTAAGAATTTTACCACTATTCAAGACATGAAAATCGCCCAGCGATCGCCTTCGGGTAGAATCTTGAAACTTAATGTAAATACAGATTTAGGAGTTGTAACCCTTGCCAAAAATGAAGTGAGAAGTGCTTTTACGCCGCCTAGAAGTACTTTATTCTATTTAGAGCCTTTTTATGACAAAAATAAAAAACTTGCTGGATATGCCTTCGTAGGAGGGGGATTTGGTCATGGAGTCGGATTAAGCCAGTTTGGTAGTTATAATTTAGCAAATTTAGGTTGGTCAGCACAAAAAATTCTTGAATTTTATTATCCCGGCACAAAACTTGAGCCTTTAACAAAAATGGAGAAAGAAGTCCCACGCTCTATTTTTCGTTAAAAAACCGCCCATGAAATGAGCGTGGGATGAATTTTGACAGTAAAATAAC
>JAACUG010000132.1 GCA_009993045.1 Cyanobacteria bacterium CG_2015-22_32_23 | reverse complement strand
TTTTGGATTTCTACTATTGTTCTCATAAGTTATAGTATCATAACCGATAACTTTGTTAATCTCTCCCCACCCCTTTTTTCGCTCACCCGAATAAAAGCTATTTTTGTTACACCGTTTTCTTTAAAATCATCTAATTTTTCGTGAGTTTGCAACCGTTGACGTAAATCGCCAGAACTGCCTATATACCAAACTCTTAAACCGTTGTCTATTGCTAAATAAACACCTGAATAGACAGGTAAACCATCTAAGTTATTTAAACCAACGGAAGATAATTTTTTAATATCAATCATTTGTTTTATTCCTATTTTCGTTGTTTTTAATGGATTTGAAATATAAAAAAACGAGATAGCTTTTAGTGACATCCTTCTCACTGGTCATTTATATTTTAGTTCCGTAATCTGTTTACATTTTTTACATTTTGTTGACGGTATTCTGGTTTAAATTTTCTATTATTTACTACTCCTAAAACGTCCTCAAGGTTTTTAGTTGCTTCTACACAATTTTTACCATCGCCGTTGAATACTTCAATATTAAAATCTCCATTCTCATCAACTTCTAACATAATTTCTAATTCTTTTTTCATTGTTTTTACTCCTAATATTTGCAAAATTTATTTAACATTTAACGTCTGATTTTTATTGTTTGAGGTGGTGTTATTTTTATTTGCATTTTACCGTTACTACCACGTTCACGGCTCAATATTTTATAACCTTTCTTTTCTGCCATTAAACAAGCGTATTCAGTTCCTAAATCTTGTTTAAAATTAGAATAGTTTGAGTAAGCCATCTCAAATTCATCGGCTGTTATTTCGTAACATGAATCGTTGAGTTTAAATCCTAAATCAGCACCACATCTTTCTCCTAATTGTTTACTAGGAATTACTATATGAGCAATATCAGTAGTTCCCCATCTGTTATTTAGATTTATTCCTTCATCGTGGATTTCTGGCATAAATCCCATATTTTTTAGGGATTTGATGAGGGTTTCTTTATCGGTGAATTTAGTTTTAACGGCTGTAAAGTGTGACATTTATTTATCTCCTATTTTGATTATTTTGTTGACAATTTGATTCGGTTGTTACTGATTGAAAATTACCTATTTTTTGTATATATTCAACTACTGCAAAATTAACGTTTATTAGTAGGAATATAAAAATATATTGAGCTATTCCGTTGGCTATTTTTTCCATTTATTTAAAAGGTGGATAAACCACCTTATATAATGTTTACAAAGTCAGTAGAAAACAAATTAGAGCATCCATTGAGCAAGTGCTTTGTGACCTTTACCTTCACTGGAAATAATGCTTATTTCATCAGTTAATTTCTTGCGAAAATCGCCTATAATGTTAAACATTTGAGAGCGTTGGTCAACGTTTTTGGCTGTAGAAACTATTGCCCCAAATTGTTGAGCTACTGCCTGTAAACCTTCATCAAAACCAGTTAAAACACTCATTCTTTCTATGGCTTTATTTAAACTGTTTTGGGTACGATTATTTATTTCTTCAGTACCTATGGTTTCTAATTTTCCTAATTGTTCGGCTAAGATGCCATAAATTTCGTCTTTGGCTTCACCTACAGCTTCACTAAATTTGCGACGAATTTCATAGGCATATTCGGTATTGAGTTGTTGCATAATATTAGCTTCGGTTAGCTTATTTTGAGATTGAGCTAACACTGCATCATTTTCTGCCTGTTCTTTTATGGAAGGAACTCGAACAAATTGTGAGATTTCTACACGAAAATCACTAGCAACCTTTTCTTTTGAAGGAAAAAAAGAAGCATAATAATTCATCGCTTTTTCCAGTTCATCTCCTAATAAACCTGCACTCTCACAAACATTTTTTAGTTTGAGTAAGTAAGCATCTTTTTCTAGTTCATACTCAGCTAATGCTTCATTTCTCAAGGTTTCGCAAGTTTCCAACAATTCATTTAACTCCTCCACGGTTTTAGTAATATCGCATTCACGGATAAACCAATACGGTTGGGCATAAACCATGTATTTTCGTTGGATACGTTCACGAATACCTGTTAATTTAGTAGCTTTTTTGCATAATCCTTGAAATACTTTTAATGTGGGCGGTGAAATGTCGTTATCTTTAAGACTTTTTACTGTTTCTGGCGATAAACCTAACGGTACTTAAACAAAAATTATGCCCAAACAAAGCCCAAACTTGCTTTATAATTAGTAAATACCTCA